>NZ_CP089985.1:6187500-6273117 GCF_021390155.1 Pseudomonas sp. HN11 | reverse complement strand
GGATATCCCCTAAGTTGAAAGCCGGTGAGGCAAAAACAGCCGCCATTGTAGCGGCGAGCCGCCCACTTATCCACATGTAGCTTGATCACAGGCCAGCCAAAATCAACGTCTTAACGGTTATAAAGGCGACCAATGGTCTGTGCATAAGCTCTGTGGATAAGCGCCCTTAAGGTCGTTGTACAAATGAGGTCCAAAGTCTGTGGATAACTGACCTGTGGATAACAAGCCATTCCACCCACAGCTTATCCGACAGCGCAGCACAGGCAGAGCACCGTTTCTCCCCCGTGTTGTCATCCTCTGTACACCATGTAGAATATGGCCTTAACGTAGTTATCCACAGATGATTGGCTGCCTAGCTTTTATAAGCTTTACAGAAAAGCTTTAAATAACTTCCTTCTTTATTTTTATATCTATCCCATGACCGGTGGAAGCCTGGCGGACAGAAATGACCGGATGGCCTGTGGAGATCTAATTAAAGGAAAAGCTGGTTGGAAATTGACCTAGAGGCTTGCTTTCACTAGAATCGCCGGTCTCTTAAAACGGGGGCCATTCCGGCCCGTTGTGGACGAACCAGGTAACAACGCCATGAAACGTACTTTCCAACCAAGCACCATCAAACGCGCCCGCACCCACGGCTTCCGTGCTCGCATGGCTACCAAGAACGGCCGTGCTGTCCTGTCGCGTCGCCGCGCCAAAGGTCGTGCGCGTCTGGCAGTTTGATAATCCGGTACTGGTGGTGAGTCAGGACTTCAGTCGGGAAAAGCGTCTGCTAACCCCCCGGCATTTCAAGGCAGTCTTTGACTCCCCCACCGGCAAGGTTCCGGGGAAAAATCTCCTGCTCCTTGCGCGTAACAACGATCTTGATCACCCCCGTCTCGGGTTGGTGATCGGCAAGAAGAGCGTAAAGCTCTCCGTTGAGCGCAATCGCCTCAAGCGTCTGATGCGCGAATCGTTTCGCCTCCACCAGGACACTCTGGTTGGTTGGGATATCGTTATAGTCGCGCGCAAAGGCTTGGGTGACGTAGAAAACCCCGAATTGATTCAGCATTTCGGCAAGCTCTGGAAACGTCTGGCGCGTACCAACAAACCAGCTCCAGCTGCCAACACCGAAACTGTAGGGGTAGACAGCCTTGATGCGTAAACTGGCCCTCGTTCCGATCCAGTTTTATCGCTATGCCATTAGTCCTCTGATGGCCAACCACTGTCGTTTCTACCCCAGTTGTTCCTGCTACGCGTTAGAGGCCATAGAAAATCATGGTCTTCTGCGCGGTGGCTGGCTGACCTTTCGTCGTTTAGGTCGCTGTCATCCGTGGAATCCCGGTGGTTATGACCCGGTTCCACCTATCCCTACCTCCCGTTCTTCTTCGATGGCCGAGTAATCATGGATATTAAACGCACGATCCTGATCGTCGCCCTGGCAATCGTGTCCTACGTCATGGTTCTTAAGTGGAACCAGGACTACGGCCAGGCTGCCCTGCCGACTCAGAATGTTGCTACCAATCAGGCTGCGCCGGCTATTCCGGACACCCCGCTGGGTAACAATGCGTCCGCGAGTGCCGATGTTCCCAGCGCGAATGGCGAGACAAGCGCCCCTTTAGAAACGCCAGTGGTCACCAATAAAGACCTCATCCACGTCAAAACGGATGTGCTCGACCTGGCTATCGACCCACAAGGTGGTGATATCGCGCAGTTGAAATTGCCGCTGTACCCACGTCGCCAAGACCATCCGGATGTTCCGTTCCAGCTGTTCGATAACGGTGGTGAACGTACTTATCTGGCGCAAAGTGGCCTGACCGGCACCAACGGTCCGGATGCTCGTGCTACCGGTCGTCCGGTTTATTCGACCGAACAGAAGACTTATCAACTGGCTGATGGCCAGAACCAGTTGAACGTCGACCTGAAATTCAGCCTCGACGGCGTCAATTACATCAAACGCTTCAGCTTCACCCGGGGTCTGTACGACTTGAAGGTCACTTACCTGATCGACAACGAAAGCGACAAACCCTGGAGCGGCAACCTGTTTGCCCAGCTCAAGCGTGACGCCAGTTCCGATCCTTCTTCCAGCACTGCCACAGGCACCGCGACTTACCTGGGCGCTGCCCTGTGGACGAGTAACGAGCCGTACAAAAAAGTGTCGATGAAAGACATCGACAAGGGCTCGCTGAAAGAAACCGTCCAAGGTGGCTGGGTTGCCTGGTTGCAACACTACTTCGTGACCGCCTGGATCCCGAGCAAGGGTGAAGCGAACCTGGTTCAAACCCGTAAGGACAGCCAGGGTAACTACATCATTGGCTTTACTGGCCCGGCGTTGACCGTCGCGCCAGGTGCCAAGGCTGAAACCAGTGCCACCCTGTATGCCGGTCCGAAAAGCCAGGCCGTGCTGAAAGAGTTGTCCCCAGGTCTGGAATTGACTGTGGATTACGGCTTCCTGTGGTTCATCGCCCAGCCGATTTTCTGGTTGCTGCAACATATCCACAGCATTGTGGGTAACTGGGGTTTCTCGATCATCTTCCTGACCATGCTGATCAAGGGGATTTTCTTCCCTCTCTCGGCAGCCAGCTACAAGTCGATGGCGCGCATGCGTGCCGTGGCTCCGAAACTGGCGGCGCTGAAAGAGCAACATGGCGATGACCGGCAGAAAATGTCGCAGGCCATGATGGAGCTGTACAAGAAAGAGAAGATCAACCCGCTGGGTGGATGCTTGCCGATTCTGGTGCAGATGCCGGTTTTCCTCTCGCTGTACTGGGTACTCCTGGAAAGCGTGGAAATGCGCCAGGCACCGTTCATGCTGTGGATAACTGACCTGTCGATCAAAGACCCGTTCTTTATCCTGCCGATCATCATGGGCGCGACCATGTTTATCCAGCAGCGTCTGAACCCGACTCCGCCGGATCCGATGCAGGCCAAGGTGATGAAAATGATGCCAATCATCTTCACCTTCTTCTTCCTATGGTTCCCTGCGGGTCTGGTGCTGTACTGGGTGGTCAACAACGTGTTGTCGATCTCTCAACAGTGGTACATCACACGTAAAATCGAAGCGGCTACCGCAAAAGCTTCTGCGTAATTTACTCTGTGGATAACCACTCAAGACGCCCCCTAGTGGGGCGTTTTGCTTTCCGTCATTTTAGTTCTGGAACCTGCTGATGAGCGCTCCTCGTGAAACCATCGCTGCTGTCGCTACCGCTCAAGGTCGCGGCGGTGTCGGTATCGTTAGAATTTCCGGGCCGCTCGCAAGCCTTGCAGCCAAGGCTATCAGCGGCCGCGAGTTGAAGCCGCGGTATGCCCATTACGGCCCGTTCCTGGATGCAGACGAAACGGTGCTGGACGAAGGCTTGGCCCTTTATTTCCCTGGGCCCAATTCCTTTACCGGGGAGGATGTCCTGGAATTGCAGGGCCACGGCGGCCCGGTTGTGCTGGATATGTTGCTGCAGCGTTGCCTGCAACTAGGCTGCCGCTTGGCCAGGCCTGGGGAATTCAGCGAACGCGCCTTTCTCAATGACAAGCTCGACCTGGCCCAGGCTGAAGCCATTGCTGATTTGATCGAGGCCAGTTCTGCACAGGCTGCACGCAATGCACTGCGCTCGCTGCAGGGCGCGTTCTCCCTGCGTGTGCATAACCTGACAGAACAACTGATCAGCCTGCGTATTTACGTCGAGGCGGCGATTGATTTTCCCGAGGAAGAAATCGACTTCCTCGCGGATGGCCATGTATTGGCGATGCTCGATAAAGTCCGTGATGAGTTATCCACAGTGCTGCGCGAAGCTGGGCAAGGTGCGCTGCTGCGTGACGGCATGACGGTGGTGATTGCTGGAAGGCCCAATGCAGGCAAATCCAGTCTGTTGAATGCGCTTGCGGGGCGTGAGGCCGCCATCGTCACTGAGATCGCCGGCACCACACGGGATATCCTGCGCGAACATATCCACATCGACGGCATGCCATTGCACGTGGTCGACACGGCCGGTTTGCGCGACACCGATGACCAGGTGGAAAAGATCGGCGTGGAACGCGCGCTCAAGGCCATCGGCGAAGCGGATAGGGTTCTGCTGGTGGTGGATGCGACGGCGCCCGAGGCTGTGGATCCTTTCGCGTTGTGGCCGGAATTCCTTGAGCAACGGCCGGACCCGGCCAAGGTCACTTTGATTCGTAACAAAGCCGACCTGACGGGTGAAGCCATTGCGATGGAAACCAGCGCTGATGGCCATGTCACGATCAGCCTGAGCGCCAAGTCTGCGGGGGAAGGCCTGGAACTGCTGCGCGAGCACCTCAAGGCCTGCATGGGCTATGAGCAGACCTCGGAAAGCAGCTTCAGTGCGCGCCGCCGGCATCTGGAGGCGCTGCGCCATGCGAGCGCAGCCTTGGAACACGGCCGGGCACAGTTGACCTTGGCAGGGGCAGGGGAGCTGCTGGCTGAAGATTTACGTCAGGCACAGCAGCTGTTGGGCGAAATCACCGGGGCATTCAGCTCCGATGATTTGCTGGGGCGGATTTTTTCGAGCTTCTGTATCGGTAAATAGCCAAGTTATCCACAGCGTTCTACCAATTGTAAGACACCGTACCGAGCAAGGTACGGCTGTCACCCCAGTAACAGCGGCCCGCATCGTTGCAACCGGATACATATTCCTTGTCGAACAGGTTTTTAGCGTTCACATCCACTGACCAGTGCTGGTCGATCTGGTAGCCAATGGCCGCATCCACCAAGGTGACGCTACCCGCATCCAGCTTCCCGTAGAGCGTTGGCGCGGTATAGGAAAAGGTGCTGTCGAAATAACGCACACCTCCGCCCAGGGACAAACCTTTGAGTTGGCCATCGAGTAAACGGTACTTACCCCACACCGAGGCCTGGTTACGCGGAACCCCCGTCATCTGACGGCCCTCGACCAGTGAGGTCGCTGAGTCTTTGGTAATTCGCGCATCCGTGTAGGTATAGGCAGCCGTCACGCTCAGGTTGGGCGTGAGATTGCTGTTCACCTCGACTTCCGCACCTTTGGCTCGACTTTCGCCCACCTGGCGGTAACTGTTGGTGGTGGCGTCAAGGTAGGTGTCGTCTTCTTTACGCAGGTCATACACCGACACGGTCATCGCTGTATCCCAGCCGATCGGCTCGTACTTCACGCCCACTTCATATTGGCTGCTGGTGATCGGCTTTAAGGGGGATCCTGCGTTGGAGATCTGCTGCACCGGTACAAAAGCAGTGGAATAGCTGACATACGGCGTCAGGCCATTGTCGAACTGATACATCACTCCGCCCTGGTAAGTGAACTTTCGGTCTTCAGAGCTGGTGTTGCTGGCTTTGTTCACCTTGTCGCGGAAATCGCTGTCGACCCAGTCCTGGCGTCCGCCGAGCAAAAACAGCCAATGGTCATACTTGCTCTGGATCTGCGCATAAACCCCTTTCATCTGCTGTTCGAGCAATGTGTTTTGCACCGCCACCGGAGTCAGCGGATCGCGCAGGTACACCGGGTTATACACATTGATGGTGCCGGCAAACCCCGCGTCCCAATCCTGGTTGAACGAGGTGCGGTCGTAGCTGGCGCCGAACAGCACAGTGTTCTCCAGTCCACCGACCTGGAATTTGCCTTCCAGTTGGTTATCCAGCGAGTAGACCATCGATTTGTTGTAGCGGTCGTAGGCGGTCATGTTCAGCTGAGTGCCGAAGCCGCGGTTATTCAATGCGCTGGGCCAGGTTTCATGGCGGTTGATGCGCGACTGCATGTAGCGTGAGTTCTGACGGAACTGCCAATCGTCGTTGAAACTGTGGCTGAATTCATAGCCGGTGCTCCAGGCTTCGCGCTCGAACGTATTCCAGTCCGGATCGCCAAGCAGGGTGTGCTTGGACAGCTTGCCATTGGGATTTTTGAGCAAGGTACCTGCAGCCGGTAGGCCAAGTTCCAGGTTGGTGTGGTCCTTCTGATAATTGGCCAACAGGGTGAGGGTGTTGTAATCATCGAAATTCAAGGTCAGGGACGGCGCGATGTAGAGGCGATCGTCCGGGACATGATCGGTCTGTGTGTCGGACTTACGACCGAGCATCACCACTCGACCAAGGATATTGCCGCTGTCGTTGAGCGGGCCCGAGATATCCACACCCACCTGGCGTCGGTTATTCGAGCCATATCCCAACTGCACTTCGCCTTGTGGCGTAGCCGTAGGGTGTTTGCTGACCAGGTTGACCAAACCACCAGGGGCATTTTCACCGTAGAGCAGAGAAGAAGGACCACGGAAGATTTCAACACGCTCCAGGCCATAAGGCTCGCTAGTAGTGTCGTACCTATTCCCCTGCACACGTAGGCCATCACGCAGCAGGCCGTAGCCATAGTCCGTGGCATTGAAGCCCCGAATGAAAAACAGGTCACCTGCCAAACCATCGCCGGCGGCGAAGGGGGGCGCGAAGATGCCCGGCACGTAGCCCAGGACTTCAGTCAGGGTCTGGGATTTCTGATCCTTGATACGCTGGCCGGTGACAACCGAGACCGAACGGGGCGTTTCCGACAGAGGCGTGCTGGTCTTGGTGCCGATCCGGCTGCTTTGTGCCTTGTAGCCCACATCCCCAGCAATCTCTTGATTGAAACCACCCTGTTGATAAGTACTGACGGTGGTCGGCGCGAGTGTGAGCTCGCCAGTCGGAGCGGCCTGCAAGATATAACTGCCGGGCGCCTGAACCACTGCTTGTAACCCCGAGTTTTGCAGCAGCATTACAAAACCGTGGTCTACCGAGTAATCACCCTCCAGGCCTGGTGTGCTCAATCGCGCGGTTTGCTGTGGCGAAAAAGACAGGATCACGTTCGCCCTGGCTGCAAATTGGCTCAAGGCACTGTCCAGAGGGCCGGCGTCAATGGCGTAGTGTTGCACCGCGCTGGTGGCCATGACATCTGTGGATAGCAAGACACCGGCAGTGGCAGCCGTGCCGAGCAGGAGGCTATAGGTCATGCCGTGGAGGGAAAGTCGCTGGCGGAACTGGATAGGAAGGCGCATAAGTGGGTTAGCCCTGAAGGTAGCGTCGTGGTTACCTGTAGGGCCGATCCGGGCAAAAAAAAGATAACCCCCTTGTGGATAATTTTTTCGGTCACCCGCTTCGCGTCACCGAAACCCAGTAACGCGTGAAATACCTCACCTGAATCGGCAAAGTCGCCTGCAGGTTGCCCAGTACCGCATCGGTGGAGTCCAGACGGAAGGTCCCGGAAACCCGTAGGCGAGCGGCGGCCAGATCGCATTGCAGGACACCCGGTCTATAGCGGGAAAGTTCGTCGATTACCTCCCCGAGTCGGGCATCCAGCACGATCAACTGACCATCGACCCAGGCAGATTGGGACCCGCTATAGTCGTGGTTCGGTCCCACGTTCTGACGATCAAAGTCGGCACTTTCGCCCGCGACAAGCAGCCTGCCGTGATCAGGCTGATCACCGGGCGACACGCTTACCCGGTCCTCCAGCACCCCGACACGCGTGGTGTTTGGCAGTTGACGCACGGTAAACCGGGTCCCCAGTGCCTGGATTCGGCCCTGGCGGGTGTCGACATAAAAGGGCGTCTGGCCGCCCAGCTTGCCGGTGTGGATAAGTATCTCGCCTTCGCGCAGGCGGATTAAACGCTGGTGCCCGTCGTACATCACATCAATTGCAGTGCTGGTATTAAGATCAACCCGCGTGCCGTCGGCCAATTCAATACGCCGGCGTTCGCCCATGGATGTGCGGTAGTCGGCCCCTACATGGCTGTGTTGCTGAACATTCCAGCCCATATAACCCGCGCCGCCCAGCACGAGCATCCACTTCAATACCTGCCGGCGTTGTTGCGTGGCCGACAAGGCTCGACGGGTGAAGTCCGGGGGCAGGGCGCCAAGGCTGCGCTGCAACTGTTCTATCTGGTTCCATGCAGCCTGATGGGATGGATCGCCGTTGATCCATTGTTGCCAGGCCAGGCGTTCGGCGGCAGTGGGTGGTTGGGATTGAAACCGCACATACCAACTGGCGGCGGCTTCGAAAGTCTTGCGATCGGGTACAGCCATTACAGGCTGGCCATGATCAGCGAACACTCGGTCAATGCTCGGATCATATGCTTCTTCACTGTGGTCAATGACACCTGCAGTTGAGCGGCAATCTGTTGATAAGTCAGCCCCTCAATCTGCGACAGCATGAAGATTCGCCGCGCTCGCTCGCCAAGTCCGTACAAGGCTTTATCCACAGCGACCAAGGTCTCGATGATGATGGCCTTATCTTCTTCACTGATAGCTATGGCTTCAGGCCGGTCGGCCAAGGTTTGCCTGTAGGCCTGCTCGATGGCATGTCGACGGTAGCGATCAATCACCAAGCCACGGGCGACAGTCGCCAGATAGTGGCGTGGTTCAAGAATCTGCGCTGCATGACGCCCGCCCAAAATGCGCACGAACGTATCGTGCGCTACATCGGCCGCATCGCAAGCGTTATGCAACTTACCTTTGAGCCACCCGTGCAGCCAGGAATGGTGTTGCTCGTAGATGTGCTGGACTGCAGCGGTGTGCGAAGGAGGGGACATAAGACATGACAAGATGGGTTAATGATAATCGCTATTATTAACTGCCCTGCGGATTTCTCACAATAGCTCTCTTTTTGCAGTGGCCAGCACTGAGTAGGGGGATTTAGCGGGCTTCGTAGTAGGCGAAATACACACAGATTCACCAATTTCTGTGGACTAAGCCCTGTGAATAACCGCCTCTGTGCCCAGTTGATAACAACGCCTGAAACCTGAGTAAAAACCCATCTGTGGATAATCACCTGTTTAATCCACAGGCTTAAGGCACTTATCCAATCCTCTCATTGGCACATGACCACAGACTTTTGAATCGCTGTACACTTTGTAAATAGAGGCTTTTAGAGATCTATCCACAGAAATCATGCTCAGTAGAAATAAACATAAAAACAAAGATTTAATAAATTTCTCTCTTTTAATTTCTATTGTCTGTGATTCATCCACAGCTGGTTAAATTTTGTGCAAAGGGTTCTTTAGGAGGGGCTAAGTCCCTATACTTGCCGCCAAAGCTGCAAAACTCTTTCAACAGACAATTCCTGATTACCTACATAAGCAGGCACGAGGTGCGTGGTGGATTTCCCTTCCCGTTTTGAAGTGATCGTCATCGGCGGCGGTCATGCCGGTACCGAGGCAGCACTGGCGTCAGCACGTATGGGCGTAAAAACCCTGTTGCTCACGCACAACGTGGAAACTCTCGGTGCCATGAGTTGCAACCCCGCCATTGGTGGGATCGGCAAAAGCCACCTGGTCAAGGAAATCGATGCCCTTGGCGGCGTGATGGCCATGGCTACCGATAAGGGTGGTATTCAATTTCGCGTGCTCAACAGCCGCAAAGGCCCAGCCGTGCGTGCCACTCGGGCTCAAGCCGACCGCATCCTGTACAAGGCTGCGGTGCGCGAAACCCTGGAAAACCAGCCGAATCTGTGGATATTTCAACAAGCGGCGGATGACTTGATCGTCGAGCAAGACCAGGTACGCGGTGTTGTCACGCAAATGGGCCTGCGTTTCTTCGCGCAATCCGTGGTGTTGACCACCGGCACGTTCCTCGGCGGACTTATCCACATCGGTATGCAGAACTACTCCGGTGGCCGTGCCGGTGATCCACCGTCGATTGCCTTGGCAAAACGCCTGCGTGAATTGCCGCTGCGTGTCGGCCGCCTGAAAACCGGGACCCCGCCACGTATCGACGGGCGTTCTGTGGATTTCTCAGTGATGACAGAGCAAGCTGGCGATACACCGATCCCGGTGATGTCGTTCATGGGCTCCAAAGAACAGCACCCCAAACAGGTCAGTTGCTGGATCACCCACACCAATGCCCGCACCCACGAAATCATCGCCGCGAACCTCGACCGTTCGCCGATGTATTCCGGCGTGATCGAAGGTATCGGCCCACGTTATTGCCCGTCGATCGAAGACAAGATCCACCGCTTTGCCGACAAGGAAAGCCATCAGGTCTTTATCGAGCCCGAAGGCTTGACCACCCATGAGCTGTACCCGAACGGCATTTCCACTTCGCTGCCGTTCGATGTGCAGATCCAGATCGTGCAGTCGATCCGCGGCATGGAAAACGCGCACATCGTGCGTCCGGGCTACGCCATCGAATACGACTACTTCGACCCGCGTGACCTGAAGTACAGCCTGGAAACCAAAGTGATTGGTGGTCTGTTCTTCGCTGGCCAAATCAACGGCACCACCGGTTACGAAGAAGCCGGGGCCCAAGGTTTGCTGGCTGGAACCAACGCAGCACTGCGCGCACAGGGCAAAGACAGCTGGTGCCCGCGTCGTGACGAAGCGTACATCGGCGTATTGGTCGATGACCTGATTACCCTGGGCACCCAGGAACCGTACCGGATGTTCACGTCCCGTGCGGAATACCGTTTGATCCTGCGCGAAGACAACGCCGACCTGCGTCTGACCGAAAAAGGTCGCGAACTCGGTCTGGTCGATGATGTGCGTTGGGAAGCCTTCTGCAAAAAACGAGAAAGCATTGCGTTGGAAGAACAGCGTCTGAAAAGCACCTGGGTCCGGCCGTGCACCGAACAAGGCGACGCGATCGCTGAAAAATTCGGCACGCCGCTGACCCATGAATACAACTTGCTGAACCTGCTGTCCCGTCCGGAAATCGACTACGCTGGTCTGGTCGAAGTGACTGGCCAAGGCGCGGAAGACCCACAGGTCGCCGAGCAGGTCGAAATCAGGACCAAATACGCCGGTTATATTGACCGCCAACAGGACGAGATCGCTCGACTGCGCGCCAGCGAAGATACCAAGCTGCCTGCGGATATCGATTACACCAGGATTTCGGGGCTGTCGAAAGAAATCCAAAGCAAGCTGGGGATAACTCGGCCGGAAACCCTGGGCCAGGCTTCACGTATCCCAGGCGTCACCCCGGCGGCGATATCGCTGTTGATGATTCATTTGAAAAAACGCGGCGCCGGCCGTCAGTTGGAGCAAAGCGCTTGAGTTCGTTGGTCACCACGCAACACGCCGAAGAGTTATCCACAGGCGCACGCCAGTTGGGCGTCGACCTGACCCCGGTCCAGCACGAATTGCTGCTGGGCTATCTGGCCTTGTTAATCAAATGGAACAAGGCTTACAACCTGACAGCGGTGCGTGATCCCGACGAAATGGTCTCCCGTCACTTGCTCGACAGTTTGAGCGTGATGCCATTCATCGAAAATGGCCGTTGGTTGGACGTGGGCAGTGGCGGCGGCATGCCTGGCATTCCGTTGGCCATCCTGTTTCCCGAGTCCCAAGTAACCTGCCTGGACAGCAACGGCAAAAAGACCCGTTTCCTGACCCAGGTCAAACTCGAACTCAAGTTGGATAACCTGCAGGTTATCCACAGTCGCGTCGAAGCCTTCACGCCTGAACAGCCTTTCAACGGAATTGTTTCCAGGGCGTTCAGCAGCATGGAGAACTTCAGCAACTGGACCCGCCACCTCGGCGGCCGCGATACCCGCTGGCTGGCAATGAAGGGCGTCCATCCAAGCGACGAGCTGTTAGCATTGCCGCCAGACTTCCACCTCGATAGCGAACACGCCTTGGCCGTACCCGGTTGCCAAGGCCAACGCCATCTGCTGATACTGCGCCGCACGGCATGATTGGGAACACAAGCAAGAATGGCTAAGGTATTCGCGATAGCGAACCAGAAAGGTGGCGTGGGCAAAACCACCACCTGCATCAACCTCGCAGCATCCCTGGTCGCTACCAAGCGCCGGGTGCTGTTGATCGATCTCGATCCACAGGGCAACGCCACCATGGGTAGCGGTGTGGATAAACACGGCCTGGAAAACTCGGTCTACGACTTGCTGATTGGCGAGTGCGACCTGGCCCAGGCCATGCACTACTCCGAACACGGTGGTTATCAACTGCTGCCGGCCAACCGCGATTTGACCGCGGCGGAAGTGGTGCTGCTGGAAATGCAGATGAAAGAAAGCCGTCTGCGCAGCGCCCTGGCGCCGATCCGTGAGAATTACGACTACATTTTGATCGACTGCCCGCCGTCACTGTCGATGCTGACCTTGAACGCGCTGGTGGCCGCCGATGGGGTGATTATCCCCATGCAGTGCGAGTACTACGCGTTGGAAGGTCTGAGCGACCTTGTGGATAACATCAAGCGCATCGCCGAGTTGCTCAACCCGAACTTGCAGATCGAAGGCCTGTTGCGGACCATGTTCGATCCGCGCCTGAGCCTGATGAACGATGTGTCGGCGCAGCTCAAGGAACACTTCGGTGACCAGCTGTACGACACGGTGATCCCGCGCAACATCCGTTTGGCCGAAGCGCCAAGCTATGGCATGCCGGCCCTGGCCTACGACAAACAATCCCGTGGCGCCATTGCCTACCTGGCGCTGGCTGGCGAGATGGTTCGTCGCCAACGCCGCAACTCACGCACCGCTGCTGCCCAGCCAACTTAAGGAATCCCCATGGCCGTCAAGAAACGAGGTCTCGGACGTGGACTGGATGCACTGTTGAGTGGTCCGACCGTCACATCGCTTGAAGAACAAGCGGTGCAGGCCGACGAGCGCGAGTTGCAACACCTGCCGCTGGACTTGATCCAGCGCGGAAAATACCAGCCACGCCGGGACATGGACCCCCAGGCGCTGGAAGAACTGGCCAACTCGATCAAGGCCCAGGGCGTGATGCAGCCGATCGTGGTGCGCCCGATTGGCGGCGGCCGCTTTGAGATCATCGCCGGTGAGCGCCGGTGGCGCGCAAGCCAGCAGGCCGGTAAGGAAACCATCCCGGCGATGGTACGCGACGTGCCGGATGAAACCGCCATCGCCATGGCGTTGATCGAGAACATCCAGCGCGAAGACCTCAATCCGATCGAAGAAGCGATCGCCCTGCAGCGTTTGCAACAGGAATTCCAGCTGACTCAGCAACAAGTGGCCGAGGCGGTGGGTAAATCCCGCGTGACGGTTTCCAACTTGCTGCGCCTGATCGCGCTGCCGGAAGTCATCAAGACCATGCTGTCCCACGGCGACCTGGAAATGGGTCACGCCCGTGCTTTGCTCGGTTTGCCGGAAAATCAACAGGTTGAAGGGGCGCGACACGTTGTCGCACGAGGTCTTACCGTACGCCAGACCGAGGCGCTGGTTCGCCAGTGGCTCAGCGGCAAACCTGCGCCGGTGGAAACCGCCAAAGTTGATCCGGACATCGCGCGGCTTGAGCAGCGCCTGGCCGAGCGGCTGGGCTCTGCGGTGCAAATTCGCCATGGCAAGAAAGGCAAAGGGCAATTGGTGATCGGTTATAACTCGCTCGATGAGCTTCAGGGCGTCCTTGCCCACATCCGCTGAAACATTTGCTTATGTAGCGTGTGATCGGAAATCACTACCCGACAGTTGAATAGGGGCAGAACCGCCCCTATACTCTGCGCGCATTTTGTCGGCACAAATTATGCCAAGTTATTGATTTCCGGCAGCCGACCATTGAGGAGCAAGAGTGATGGAAACCCGCACGCCAAACACGTTGCCGTTCCATCGCTTGGCCGTTTTTCCGGTTTTATTGGCTCAGTTTGTCATTTTGCTGATCGCCGCATTGGCGCTTTGGTATTGGCATGGAGTCGTTGCCGGATATTCAGGACTTTGCGGAGGCCTGATAGCCTTGCTGCCCAATATGTATTTTGCTCACAGGGCCTTTCGGTTTTCCGGCGCCCGAGCAGCCCAGGCTATTGTCCGGTCATTTTATGCCGGCGAGGCAGGGAAACTGATTTTGACGGCAGTGCTGTTTGCACTGACCTTTGCAGGTGTGAAGCCATTGGCGCCGCTGGCTGTATTCGGTGTCTTCGTGTTGACCCAACTGGTCAGCTGGTTCGCTCCCCTGCTAATGAAAACAAGACTTTCGAAACCTTAGGGCGTTTGAGGCAACCATGGCAGAAACAACCGCTTCGGGCTATATCCAGCACCACTTGCAGAACCTGACCTTTGGTCAGCTTCCTAATGGCGGCTGGGGCTTTGCCCACTCCGCAGCAGAGGCCAAAGAAATGGGCTTCTGGGCTTTCCACCTGGATACTCTGGGCTGGTCGGTCGCATTGGGTCTGATCTTCGTCTTCATTTTCCGCATGGCGGCAAAGAAGGCGACTTCCGGTCAGCCAGGTGCTTTGCAGAACTTCGTTGAAGTACTGGTGGAATTCGTCGATGGCAGCGTGAAAGACAGCTTCCATGGCCGTAGCGCGGTGATCGCACCGCTGGCACTGACCATTTTCGTCTGGGTGTTCCTGATGAACGCCGTCGACCTTATCCCGGTTGACTGGATTCCTCAGCTGGCCATCCTCATCTCTGGCGACCCACACATCCCATTCCGTGCCGTATCGACCACTGACCCGAACGCTACCCTGGGCATGGCCCTGTCGGTCTTCGCGTTGATCATTTTCTACAGCATCAAGATCAAGGGCATCGGCGGTTTCATCGGCGAACTGACCCTGCACCCGTTCGGCAGCAAGAACATTTTCGTTCAAGCCCTGCTGATTCCGGTGAACTTCCTGCTGGAATTCGTAACCCTGGTCGCCAAGCCGATCTCCCTGGCCCTGCGACTGTTCGGCAACATGTATGCCGGCGAGCTGGTGTTCATTCTGATCGCTGTGATGTTCGGCAGCGGCCTGCTCTGGCTCAGCGGCCTGGGCATTGTTCTGCAGTGGGCGTGGGCTGTGTTCCACATCCTGATCATCACCCTGCAGGCCTTCATCTTCATGATGCTGACCATCGTCTACCTGTCGATGGCGCACGAAGAGAACCATTAAGACCAGTCTCGACTAGTCTGATGTCCTTCCCGGTCAAACGGGAAGGTGGCCCACCAGGGCTATGAAACGATTTGTTTTACCGCTTTAAAATCTAAAAAACCTAAACCATACGACGTAAAAGTCGGGAGGAAAGATGGAAACTGTAGTTGGTCTAACCGCTATCGCTGTTGCACTGTTGATCGGCCTGGGCGCCCTGGGTACTGCCATTGGTTTCGGCCTGCTGGGCGGCAAGTTCCTGGAAGGCGCAGCGCGTCAGCCAGAAATGGTTCCAATGCTGCAAGTTAAAATGTTCATCGTCGCCGGCCTGCTCGACGCCGTGACCATGATCGGTGTTGGTATCGCTCTGTTCTTCACCTTCGCGAACCCTTTCGTTGGTCAACTCGCCGGTTAATCACTCGTTTTTTCGAGTGATTGGTGTGTTGTGCAACGAATGAGCGAGGTATTGGCGTGAACATTAATGCAACCATTATTGGTCAGTCCTTAGCGTTCTTGATTTTTGTCGTTTTCTGCATGAAGTTCGTATGGCCTCCGGTCATCGCAGCTCTGCACGAACGTCAGAAGAAGATCGCTGATGGCTTGGACGCTGCCAGTCGTGCAGCTCGCGATCTGGAGTTGGCCCAAGAGAAAGTGGGTCATCAACTGCGCGATGCTAAGGCACAGGCAGCCGAGATCATTGAGCAAGCCAAGAAACGCGGTAACCAGATCGTCGAAGAGGCTGTTGAAAAAGCCCGCGTCGAAGCTGACCGTGTGAAGGCTTCGGCTCATGCCGAGATCGAACAGGAACTGAACGGCGTCAAAGACGCGCTGCGTGCCCAACTGGGTGCTCTGGCGGTCGGCGGTGCTGAGAAGATCCTCGGTGCCACAATCGATCAAAACGCGCACGCGGAGCTGGTTAACAAACTGGCTGCTGAAATTTAAGCGAGGGCGATCATGGCAGAACTGACCACGTTGGCCCGACCTTACGCTAAGGCAGCCTTCGAGCACGCCCAGGCCCACCAGCAGCTGGCCTCTTGGTCAGCCATGCTCGGCCTGGCTGCAGCAGTGTCGCAAGACGACACCATGCAGCGCGTGCTCAAGGCCCCGCGCCTGACGAGCGCAGACAAGGCCGCCACTTTTATTGAAGTGTGCGGCGACAAGTTTGATGTGAAGGCACAGAACTTCATCAATGTCGTTGCCGAAAACGACCGTCTCCCGCTGTTGCCGGAGATCGCCGCTCTGTTCGACCTGTACAAGGCCGAAGCAGAGAAGTCGGTAGACGTTGAAGTGACCAGTGCTTTTGCATTGAACCAAGAACAGCAAGACAAACTCGCCAAGGTTCTCAGTGCACGACTCAATCGGGAAGTGCGCCTGCAAGCTTCGGAGGACGCATCCCTGATTGGTGGTGTTGTTATCCGTGCCGGCGACCTGGTTATCGATGGCTCGATTCGCGGAAAAATCGCGAAACTTGCCGAAGCATTGAAATCTTGAGTTTGAAGGGGCAGCAGAGCAATGCAGCAACTCAATCCTTCCGAAATAAGTGAAATTATCAAGGGCCGCATCGACAAGCTCGATGTGACCTCCCAAGCCCGTAACGAAGGCACTGTCGTCAGCGTATCTGACGGCATCGTGCGGATTCACGGTCTGGCCGACGTTATGTACGGCGAGATGATCGAGTTTCCGGGCGGCGTCTACGGTATGGCCCTCAACCTGGAGCAAGACTCCGTAGGTGCCGTTGTATTGGGCGCGTACACCAGTCTGGCTGAAGGCATGAGCGCCAAGTGCACAGGCCGCATCCTGGAAGTTCCGGTTGGTAAGGAACTGCTGGGCCGCGTAGTTGACGCACTGGGTAACCCTGTTGACGGTAAAGGTCCACTGGGCAACACCGAGACCGACGCGGTCGAGAAAGTTGCTCCAGGCGTGATCTGGCGTAAGTCGGTAGACCAGCCTGTACAGACTGGCTACAAGGCTGTCGATGCCATGATTCCAGTCGGCCGTGGCCAGCGTGAGCTGATCATCGGTGACCGTCAGATCGGTAAAACCGCTCTGGCGATCGACGCGATCATCAACCAGAAAGACAGCGGCATTTTCTGCGTCTACGTAGCCATCGGTCAGAAGCAATCGACCATCGCCAACGTGGTTCGCAAGCTGGAAGAAAACGGCGCCCTGGCCAACACGATCATCGTGGCTGCCAGTGCTTCGGAATCTCCTGCGCTGCAATTCCTGGCACCGTACTCCGGTTGCACCATGGGTGAATTCTTCCGCGACCGCGGTGAAGACGCGCTGATCGTTTATGACGATCTGTCCAAGCAAGCAGTGGCTTACCGCCAGATTTCCCTGCTGCTGCGCCGTCCACCAGGCCGTGAAGCTTATCCAGGCGACGTGTTCTATCTCCACTCCCGTCTGCTGGAGCGCGCATCCCGCGTTTCGGAAGAGTACGTAGAGAAGTTCACCAACGGCGCAGTGACCGGCAAAACCGGTTCCCTGACCGCACTGCCGATCATCGAAACCCAGGCTGGCGACGTTTCCGCTTTCGTTCCGACCAACGTGATTTCCATCACCGACGGTCAGATCTTCCTGGAATCGGCCATGTTCAACTCGGGCATCCGCCCTGCAGTGAACGCCGGTGTTTCGGTATCCCGTGTGGGTGGTGCCGCTCAGACCAAGATCATCAAGAAGCTCTCCGGTGGTATCCGTACCGCTCTGGCTCAGTACCGTGAACTGGCGGCATTCGCCCAGTTCGCTTCTGACCTGGACGAAGCGACCCGTAAGCAACTTGAGCATGGTCAGCGCGTTACCGAGCTGATGAAGCAGAAGCAATACGCCCCAATGTCGATCGCTGACATGGCGTTGTCGCTGTATGCCGCTGAGCGTGGGTTCCTGACCGACGTTGAAATCGCCAAGGTCGGCAGCTTTGAACAAGCGCTGATTGCTTACTTCAACCGCGATCACGCCGACTTGTTGGCCAAGATCAACGTGAAGGGTGACTTCAATGACGAAATCGACGCTGGCCTCAAAGCCGGTATCGAGAAGTTCAAGGCCACCCAAACCTGGTAAGCCGCAGCGGGAGCCGCAAGGCTCCCGCTTGCTAACCTGATAGGTGTTACATGGCAGGCGCAAAAGAGATTCGCAGTAAGATTGCGAGCATCAAAAGCACGCAAAAAATTACCAGCGCCATGGAAAAAGTGGCGGTCAGCAAAATGCGCAAGGCACAAATGCGCATGGCTGCTAGCCGTCCTTATGCGGAGCGTATCCGCCAGGTAATTGGGCATCTGGCCAACGCCAACCCGGAGTACCGCCACCCGTTCATGATCGAGCGCAAAGTTAAGCGCGTCGGTTATGTGGTTGTGAGCAGTGACCGTGGTTTGTGTGGTGGTCTGAATACCAACCTGTTCAAGGCCCTGGTCAAGGACATGGCGGTAAACCGCGAAAACGGCGTCGAGATCGATCTGTGTGTAGTTGGTAGCAAGGGTGCGGCCTTTTTCCGCAACTTCGGCGGCAACGTCGTAGCAGCTATCAGCCACCTGGGTGAAGAGCCGTCGATCAATGATTTGATCGGCAGTGTGAAGGTGATGCTGGATGCGTACCTGGAAGGCCGGATTGACCGCCTTTCCGTGGTATCCAACAAGTTCATCAACACCATGACCCAGCAGCCAACCGTGGAGCAATTGATTCCACTGGTGGCGACCCCGGATCAGGAACTCAAGCACCACTGGGACTACCTCTACGAACCAGACGCCAAAGAGCTGCTTGACGGCTTGATGGTGCGCTACGTGGAGTCGCAGGTGTACCAGGCGGTGGTCGAGAACAACGCAGCTGAACAAGCGGCGCGGATGATCGCGATGAAAAACGCTACCGATAACGCCGGTGATCTGATCAGCGATTTGCAGCTGATCTACAACAAGGCGCGTCAGGCTGCGATCACCCAAGAGATCTCGGAAATCGTCGGCGGCGCTGCCGCGGTTTAACGGTTCAAATATTCAGAGGATCCAGCTATGAGTAGCGGACGTATCGTTCAAATCATCGGCGCCGTTATCGACGTGGAATTCCCACGCGACAGCGTACCGAGCATCTACAACGCGCTGAAAGTACAAGGCGCGGACACTACTCTGGAAGTTCAGCAGCAGCTGGGCGACGGCGTAGTTCGTACCATTGCGATGGGTTCCACCGAAGGCTTGAAGCGCGGTCTGGACGTTGTCGACTCTGGCGCAGCCATCTCCGTACCGGTCGGTAAAGCGACCCTGGGCCGGATCATGGACGTACTGGGCAACCCGATTGATGAAGCGGGTCCGATCGACACCGAAGAGCGTTGGGGCATTCACCGTCCAGCACCTTCGTTCGCCGAACAAGCGGGCGGCAACGACCTGCTGGAAACCGGCATCAAGGTTATCGACCTGGTTTGCCCGTTCGCCAAAGGCGGTAAAGTCGGTCTGTTCGGTGGTGCCGGTGTAGGCAAGACCGTAAACATGATGGAACTGATCCGTAACATCGCCATCGAGCACAGCGGTTATTCCGTGTTCGCCGGTGTGGGTGAGCGTACTCGTGAGGGTAACGACTTCTACCACGAGATGAAGGACTCCAACGTTCTGGACAAAGTGGCACTGGTCTACGGTCAGATGAACGAGCCGCCGGGAAACCGTCTGCGCGTAGCATTGACCGGCCTGACCATGGCCGAGAAGTTCCGTGACGAAGGTAACGACGTTCTGCTGTTCGTCGACAACATCTACCGTTACACCTTGGCCGGTACTGAAGTATCCGCACTGCTGGGCCGTATGCCTTCGGCAGTAGGTTACCAGCCGACCCTGGCTGAAGAGATGGGCGTTCTGCAAGAACGTATCACTTCGACCAAGGAAGGTTCGATCACTTCGATCCAAGCGGTATACGTACCTGCGGATGACTTGACCGACCCGTCGCCTGCGACCACCTTCGCCCACTTGGACGCCACCGTCGTACTGTCCCGTGACATCGCTTCCCTGGGTATCTACCCAGCGGTCGATCCACTCGACTCGACTTCGCGCCAGCTGGACCCGAACGTGATCGGCCAGGAGCACTACGACACCGCTCGCGGCGTTCAGTACGTGCTGCAGCGTTACAAAGAACTGAAGGACATCATTGCGATCCTGGGTATGGACGAGCTGTCGGAAGCCGACAAGCAGTTGGTAAACCGTGCTCGTAAGATCCAGCGTTTCTTGTCGCAGCCGTTCTTCGTGGCTGAAGTCTTCACCGGTGCATCGGGTAAATACGTTTCCCTGAAAGACACCATTGCTGGCTTCAAAGGCATCCTCAACGGTGACTACGACCACCTGCCAGAACAAGCGTTCTACATGGTCGGCGGCATCGAAGAAGCGATCGAGAAAGCCAAGAAACTGTAATCCAGGCGCCCGGAAACGGGCGCTCATCAGGTTGAGGCAATCAGATGGCTATGACAGTCCATTGCGATATCGTCAGCGCGGAAGGGGAAATCTTCTCCGGTCTGGTAGAGATGGTGATTGCACACGGCGAACTCGGTGACCTTGGTATTGCCATGGGTCACGCGCCGTTGATCACCAGCTTGAAGCCAGGTCCGATCACTCTGACCAAGCAAGGCGGGGAAAAGGAGGTGTTTTACATCTCTGGTGGTTTCCTCGAGGTTCAGCCGAACATGGTCAAGGTACTTGCCGACACCGTGCAACGTGCTGGCGACCTGGATGAAGCCTCCGCTCAGGAAGCCGTCAAGGCTGCTGAGAAGGCCCTGAACGAAAAGGGTGCGGACTTCGACTACAGCGCTGCTGCTGTACGTCTGGCCGAGGCTGCAGCTCAGCTGCGCACGCTCCAGCAGATCCGCAAGAAGTAAGCGGCCTCGCCGTCATGCTTCATGCGAGATTGATTAAAAAGGGTAGCCTCGGCTACCCTTTTTCTTTTTCAGCAAAACACTTCTCTGGTCTGAAGCCGGACCGCCCAGGATTGGTAGCCACTCATGTCTCTTGAAATCGTCATTCTCGCCGCAGGCCAGGGCACCCGCATGCGTTCGGCCCTGCCCAAGGTGCTGCACCCGGTTGCCGGCAACTCCATGCTGGGCCATGTTATCCACAGCGCCCGTCAGCTCGCCCCACAGCGCATTCACGTGGTGATTGGCCATGGTGCAGATGTGGTGCGTGAGCGATTGACCGCGGACGACCTGAATTTCGTATTGCAGGACAAACAGCTGGGCACCGGTCATGCCACCGCGCAAGCCGTGCCCTTCATCACCGCCGATACCGTACTGATCCTCTACGGCGACGTGCCTCTGATCGAAGTCGAAACCCTGCAACGCCTGCTCAAGCACGTAGTCCCTGGCCAGATGGGACTGTTGACCGTTGAACTTGACGATCCCACCGGCTACGGACGCATCGTGCGTAACGCCGATGGCAAGGTTGCAGCTATCGTTGAGCACAAGGATGCCAGCGAAGCCCAGCGCGCCATCACCGAAGGCAACACCGGTATTCTTGCTGTGCCTGCCAATAAGCTCGCGGATTGGATGAGCCGCCTGTCCAACAATAACGCCCAGGGCGAGTACTACCTTACCGATGTCATCGAGATGGCGGTAAGTGACGGCCTGTTGGTCGCCACCGAGCAACCCCACGATCCGATGGAAGTGCAGGGCGCCAACGACCGCAAGCAACTCGCCGAACTGGAGCGTCACTACCAATTGCGTGAGGGTCGCCGCCTGATGGCCCAGGGCGTGACGCTGCGCGATCCGGCACGCTTCGATGTACGGGGTGAAGTGACCGTTGGGCGCGATGTGCTGATCGACATCAATGTGATCCTCGAAGGCCGCGTGATCATCGAAGACGACGTGGTGATTGGCCCTAACTGCGTGATCAAGGACTGCACCCTGCATAAAGGCGTGGTGGTCAAGGCCAACAGTCACTTGGACGGCGCGGTGATGGGCGAGGGCAGTGATGCGGGTCCATTTGCGCGCCTGCGTCCGGGAACCGTAATGGGCGCCAGGGCGCACGTTGGCAATTTCGTCGAGCTGAAAAACGCCAAAATGGGTGACGATGCGAAGGCCGGCCACTTGGCCTACCTCGGTGATGCGGTGATTGGGGCTCGCAGCAACATTGGCGCCGGTGCCATTACGTGTAACTACGATGGCGCGAACAAGTACCAGACGATTATTGGTGAAGACGTATTTATCGGCTCCAATAATTCACTGATTGCGCCTGTATCTATTGGTGACGGCTCGAACACGGCAGCGGGCTCAACCATCAACCAGGATGTGGATAAGTCTCAACTGGCGGTAGCGCGAGCCCGCCAACGTAACATCGACGGCTGGAAGCGCCCGGTCAAAATCAAAAAGCCCTGAGTTATCCACAGTCACTGAAACCTGTTGGCTCATCACCAACAGGTTTTTTTATAGCCGCGTATTGACGATTTTCCCCGAATAGGTTTTGATTCCCTTCGTTATCTTTCGAAACGAAACTTTTAGTCAAAATGTCGAAACGAAATACCCCCCAGCGGCGCCACAACATCCTGACCTTGCTCAATGAACAGGGCGAAGTCAGCGTGGACGAATTGGCCAAGCGTTTCGAAACCTCGGAAGTCACGATCCGCAAGGACCTGGCGGCCTTGGAAAGCAACGGCCTGCTGCTTCGCCGCTACGGTGGCGCCATCACCATGCCTCAGGAACTTGTAGGCGACGCTGCCCAGCCCATTTCGGTGTACAAGCGTGCCATCGCGCGTGCCGCAGTGACGCGCTTGCGCGAACACGCTCGCATCATCATCGACAGCGGCAGCACCACCGCCGCCATGATCCCCGAATTGGGCCACCAGCCGGGCCTGGTGGTGATGACCAACTCCCTGCACGTCGCCAGCGCTTTGAGCGAACTGGAACATGAGCCCGTGCTGTTGATGACCGGCGGCACCTGGGACCCGCATTCGGACTCGTTCCAAGGGCAGGTGGCCGAGCAAGTGCTGCGGTCCTATGACTTTGACCAGTTGTTTATCGGGGCCGATGGTATCGACCTGCAGCGCGGCACCACCACCTTCAACGAATTACTGGGCCTGAGCCGCGTCATGGCAGAGGTCGCCCGTGAAGTCGTGGTGATGGTCGAGTCCGACAAGATCGGCCGCAAGATTCCCAACCTGGAACTGCCCTGGAGCAGCGTCCATACCCTTATCACCGATGATCGCCTGCCGCTTGAGGCCCGCGACCAGATCCAAGCCCGCGGCATTACGCTGATATGCGCGGCAATCATCTAGGAGAAACACCATGTGTGGCATCGTAGGCGCAGTCGCTGAACGCAACATCACCCCGATTTTGATCGAAGGCCTCAAGCGCCTGGAATACCGCGGCTATGACAGCGCCGGTGTGGCCGTCTTCACCAACGCCGGTAAGCTGGAGCGCATGCGCCGTCCGGGTAAAGTCAGCGAGTTGGAGCAGGCCCTGGCCGGCGAGCCGCTGGTTGGCCGTTTGGGTATCGCCCACACCCGCTGGGCCACCCACGGTGCACCGTGCGAACGCAATGCCCACCCGCACTTCTCCGGTGACTTGGCCGTGGTGCACAACGGCATTATCGAAAACCACGAAGTGCTGCGCGAACACCTCAAGGGCCAGGGCTACGTGTTCACCTCGGACACCGATACCGAAGTCATCGCCCACTTGCTCAACCACAAGCTCAAGGACCACAGCGACTTGACCACCGCCCTTAAGGCCACGGTCAAGGAGCTGCACGGCGCCTACGGCCTGGCCGTGGTCAGCGCCAGCCAACCGGACCGCGTAGTCGCTGCTCGCAGTGGCAGCCCACTGGTGATCGGCTTGGGCCTCGGCGAAAACTTTCTCGCCTCCGACCAATTGGCCCTGCGCCAGGTCACCGACCGTTTCATGTACCTGGAAGAAGGTGATATTGCTGACATCCGCCGCGAAAGCGTAGCGATCTGGGACGTTAACGGTAACTCCGTCGAGCGCGAAGCCGTGCAATACCGCGACGGTGCCGAAGCCGCCGACAAAGGCGAATACCGCCACTTCATGCTCAAGGAAATCCACGAGCAGCCAGCCGTGGTGCAACGCACCCTGGAAGGTCGCCTGAGTCAGAACCAGGTGTTGGTCAATGCCTTCGGCCCACAAGCTGCCGAACTGTTTGCCAAAGTGCGCAATGTGCAAATCGTGGCCTGCGGCACCAGCTACCACGCCGGTATGGTTGCCCGTTACTGGCTGGAAGAACTGGCCGGTATCCCGTGCCAGGTGGAAGTCGCCAGTGAGTTCCGCTACCGCAAGGTGGTGGTGCAGCCCGACACCCTGTTCGTGACCATCTCCCAGTCCGGCGAAACCGCCGACACCCTGGCCGCACTGCGCAACGCCAAGGAACTGGGCTTCCTGGCCAGCCTGGCAATCTGCAACGTCAGCATCAGCTCCCTGGTGCGTGAGTCCGACCTGACCCTGCTGACCCAGGCCGGTCGCGAAATCGGCGTAGCATCCACCAAAGCCTTTACCACCCAGCTTGTCGGCCTGTTACTGCTGACCCTGTCCCTCGGTCAAGTGCGTGGCACCCTGGCCGACGGCGTCGAAGCCATGCTGGTCGAAGAACTGCGCCGCCTGCCAACTCGTCTGGGTGAAGCCCTGGCCATGGACAGCACCGTCGAAAAAGTCGCCGAGCTGTTCGCCGACAAGAACCACACCCTGTTCCTCGGCCGCGGCGCGCAATACCCGGTGGCGATGGAAGGCTCGCTCAAGCTCAAGGAAATCTCGTACATCCACGCCGAAGCTTACCCGGCCGGCGAGCTCAAACATGGCCCATTGGCCCTAGTGGATGACGACATGCCAGTGGTCACCGTGGCGCCAAACAACGAACTGTTGGAAAAACTAAAGTCCAACTTGCAGGAAGTACGAGCCCGTGGGGGCCAACTGGTGGTGTTTGCCGATGAGAAAGCCGGCATGACCAACGGTGAAGGCACTCACGTCATCAATATGCCGCACATCAACGACACCCTGTCGCCGATCCTCTACACCATTCCGCTTCAGTTGCTTTCGTACTACGTGGCCGTGCTCAAGGGCACCGACGTAGACCAGCCGCGCAACCTGGCGAAGTCGGTGACGGTGGAGTAATACGCCGTATCCTGGAGGCCCGTCGGGCCTCCAGGATACGATGAAAGGATTCGACACCCATGCAATCTCCCTTCTCCCAGATCAGCGAGCGTTTGCACCATCGCCGGTTTGTCGTCGCAAACAACACCCAAGGTCTTTCCGGGGCCGGCACGGTGTTTCATTATCAGGTCGAGGGCCATGCTATCTCGAGCACTTACCAGGGCGGGCGGATTCGCAACGGGCAGCAGGTCGGGCGTGTTACAGGTCCCGACACCATCGAATTGCTGTACCAGTGCCTGACGACGGAAGGTGAACTGTTGGCGGGTTGGTCTCGTGGCACCGTTGGCGTGGATGAGATCGGGCTGACGACGCTTGCGTTCTCATGGGGCTGGTTGGCTGGTGCGACGGGTGGCGGCGAGTCCCGTTATGTGGAACTCGTGTCCGATTGATTTCGGTGAGCTACTTAACGTCGCTGATGCACAGCCGAAATGCCCTCGTCAGGCGTGTTGCACAAAAGTGAGACGCACCGCAAAACCGATCAACAGGCTGCCGAATAACCACTGCTGCATGCGTTGTGCTGAGCGATTGCGCGCCAGCCACTGGCCGATGCGCGCACCGGCCAGGGCGTAGCAGCAATCGAAGACGAAACCGACGACCACCAGGATCACGCCCAGCAGCGCGAATTGTGCCGCCACCGGCCCCGCTTGCGGGTTGATGAACTGCGGCAACAGGACCGAGCAGAACAGCAGCGCCTTGGGGTTGAGCAGGTTGGTCAGCAAGCCGCGTTGCAGTGCTGCACGCCAGGCATGGGCTGCCAGTGTGGTGTGTGCTGTATCCAGGAACGGCAGCATATTCGCGCGCAGGCATTGAATACCCAGCCACAACAGATAGGCCGCGCCACCCAGGCGCACTGCATCAAAGGTCCACGGCGCCACCTTGAACAAGGTCGCCAACCCCATGCCCGCCAACGCCACATGGCAGGCGCGGGCCAGTCCCAAGCCAATCGCCGTGGTCAGCGCCAAGGCCTTGCCCTGGCGCGCTCCGGTCTGCAGCAGCAGGATCATGTCCGGCCCGGGCAACAGATACGCCACCGACAATGCCACCAGGAATAACCAGAGTTCCGTCATGTCTCACCCCCTTGTGTGTTGGCCAATTCTAGGGCCGAAAGGTGGCGCAGGTGCTTGCGTAGTCAGCCAGAGAATCGTCTATTCTTGGCATTCTCTGCCATTGATAACCTTATTGACCGTTCACTTATGCCAAACCTTAAACTCGATGCGTTTGACCGCAAGATTCTTGAAGCCCTGCAACGCGACGGCCGCCTGAGTAATGTACAACTGGCCGATGAGATCGGGCTGTCCGCCTCACCCTGCCTGCGGCGCGTGCGTCTGCTGGAAGAGGCCGGTGTGATTCGCGGCTACCAGGCCACGCTGGACCGTGACGAAGTCGGCCTGGGGATGATGGTATTCGTGGGCGTGAAGGTGGAGCGGCATAACGACACCGAGGCCAACGCCTTTCGCGAGGCAGTGACGGCGCTGCCGGAAGTGATCTCGGCGTTCCTGGTGTCGGGGGAGTCGGACTTTCTGTTGCAGGTGGTGGTTCCGGATTTGCGCGGCTATGAGCGGTTCGTCACGGGTAGTTTGCTGAAGCTGCCGGGGGTGAGGGACATTCGCAGCAACTTCGCGATTCAGACCGTGAAAACCCCAGGGGCGTTACCGCTGGGGCATTTGCCCAACTAATCGCCTTCTGTGAGCGGGCTTGCACGCTCACCACAGGGTTACTGCGGCGTCATGCAGTCGAGTGAACGATCCACCATCACTTTGGCCATTTCCATCAGGTAACCGGCGGCCTTGGGGGAATCATTCAACCCCTCGGCACAGTGGAGCAGGTCTGAGGCATAAGCCAGGGCGTCTTCGAGACTGAGGTCGGGATGGGTGGTGAAAAAGTGGTGGGGTGGGTTGGACTTTACTTTGGTCATTTCAATAACTCCCAGTAGTCCAATGTACATTCGAGCTGCTAAACCCGGTCACTGAATTGACAGTGACGAACGCAGACTAGCCACCGACAAAGGCAGGGCACAAGTGGTTGGGGTTCTCTCGGAAATGTCCTGCGAAAGAAAGGGAAGCGGGACGTAGGAGTCGTAGTTTCAGACTTTGCCCGTTCAAGCGGCGCTTCAACTGCGCACGAATGTCAACAGTAGCGTGTAATCATTGTTGTCGGCAGCGCGAAGCGCTTGGATGTAGCGTTGGCGCACTTCATTAGCGGTCACCAAGTTACCGCGACCCCAGGAGAAGGGAGCAAGACCACATTGCCTCAGCAGGCAGTCGGCCATGAGGCGAGCATGTCTACCGTTGCCATTCGGAAAGGCGTATAGCCAAACAAGTCGGTGGTGAAAGCGCACGGCAACCTCTTCTGGCAGGAAGACATTGTGTTCCAGCCAGTAAGTCATGTTGTCGAGCAACTGCCGTAAGTTGACCGCGATCTGCGTCCAATCACAGCCGATATTCTTATCGGATTTGCGGAAGGTGCCGGCCCATTTCCAAGTGTCGTCGAACATTTTCAGGTGAAGCTCACGGCAGAAATGGTCGTTCAGTACATCCAGTTTTTTTTGCCGCGCTATCCAACGTGAGGCTTTGAGGATGTTCTGCGCCTCCCATTCATCCAATTCACCCTGGTTGGCGATATGCCTCGGTTTCAGGCCAGCGACTTCGTCGGGATCGAGCGGCGTTTGGCCTGGTTTCAGTTCCAGTTCTATTGCCATAGGCGGGCCCACGAACCGTCGAGTAGTTCTCTGCGACGTTCATCAATCTGACGTTCGATGAACGCATCAGAGGGGCGTTGGTCTTCGAAGCTCATGGAATGTGCAACGCCTAGGATTTCTTGCTTCGCCATGAATTCGGCGCGGTCTTGGACGACTTCGTGCAGGGGCTTCTTGGGGACCAGGCCGTAGACGAGTTCACAGTCCAGTGCTGCTGCTAGCTTTCTTAGCTGTGCGAGCGATATCCGATCTTCAGCCTCGGAGCGCTCGGACTTAGTCAACGTCCCTGAGGATACGCCGGCAATTTCGGCCTGCGTTTTTAATGAGCGGCCTAGTGATTCTCGGATAGCCCGCAGCCAACCGCCTGGCGGAGCAGCCGCACTTTTAAGGGTATTAAACGGCTCAATGGCACGTTCTACCTGAGAAAGGCGCAGTTTGTAGAGCTTGGAAGCACTCATGGTGAATAACCCTTTGTAAGCCTGTAGGCTATCAATTTCGTAATTAATATTAGCCTATAGGCATACAAAATAATAAAAAAATAAGCCTATAGGCTAACAAAACACATAATTTTGTTTGCCTATAGGCTTACAAATTCTTTCAAATTGTTAATGGCAACAAAATTTACGTCCACCAATACCGCACAAGATGAAAGAAAATCGGCGCCGCAAAGCACACCGAATCCAACCGATCCAACATCCCGCCGTGCCCTTCGATCATGTGACCCCAGTCCTTCACGCCCCGGTCGCGTTTGATCGCCGACATCACGATGCCGCCGGCAAACCCCAGCAGGTTGATCAGTAGAGCAATCAAAAACGACTGCCACGGGTTGAATGGCGTGGTCCACCACAGTGCCGCGCCGATCAGGGACGACAACAGGATGCCGCCGACAAAGCCTTCCACGGTTTTCGACGGTGACAGGTTCGGCGCGATCTTGTGCTTGCCGAACAACTTCCCACACACGTACTGCAATACGTCCGACAGCTGCACCACGATCACCAGGTAGGCGATCAGCAGCAGGTTGCGGCCTTCGTAGCCGGGGATGTCGAGGGTCAGCAGGGCGGGCACGAACGACACACAGAACACCGCAATCATCAGGCCCCACTGCACTTTCGACGCGCGCTCCAGAAAGTGCGTGCTGTCGCCACCCAAGGAGGCGAGGATCGGCAGCAGCAGGAATACGTACACCGGGATGAAGATCGAGAACAGCCCGTACCAGTCCGAATAGATCAGCAGGTATTGCAGCGGCAGCGCCAGGTAGAACGCAGCGACCAACGCCGGGTAGTCGCTGCGGCGGGTGGGGGTGAGGGTGAGGAATTCGCGCAGGGCGTAGAACGATACCGCGTAGAACAGCAGGATCACCGCGCCGGTGCCGAGCCAGAAGGCGATGCCGATGACCACCACCATCACCCACCAGGCGTTGATGCGAGCGTTGAGGTTGTCGATCACCGCATTGGGGGTGCCACGGGTGCGCAGTTTGAGGATCAGGCCGATCAGCGAGGCGAGCACCAGAATCGCGCCGATGCCACCGAACAACATCAGGGTTTGGCTATCCATGTCAGACATGCTCCGGGGCAAGGGCGAGCAGGGCATCGCGGGTGCGGGCGAGAAAGGTGGTCTTGTCTTCGCCTTCTTCCAGTTGCAGCGGCGCGCCGAAGCTGGTGGTGCACAACAATGGCAGCGGCAATACGCGGCCTTTAGGCATGACCCGGTTGAGGTTGGCGATCCACACAGGAACCAGTTCGGCCTGTGGGTAACTTTTTGCCAGGTGGTACAGGCCGCTTTTAAATGGCAGCAGGCCATCTTCGAGGTTGCGTGTACCTTCGGGGAAGATGATCAGCGAATCACCATCTTCCAGGGCGTTGAGCATGGGTTGCAAAGGGTTATCCACAGGGTCCTTGCGTTCGCGGTCGATCAGCACGCCGTTGAACACGCGGTTGATGATGTAGCGACGCAGGGCGCTTGCATTCCAGTAATCGCTGCCTGCCACCGGGCGCGTGAATTTGCGCAGGTTCTGCGGGAGCGAGGCCCACAGCAACACGAAGTCGCCGTGGCTGCTGTGGTTGGCGAAGTAGATGCGTTGCACCGGCACCGGCGCGCATCCCAGCCACAGGCTGCGGGCACCAGTAACGGTACGGGCCATGGAGGTAATCAGCGTGGCGACCACGGGTTCGAACATGGGGATTCCTTATCCGGCGAAAGGTAGCCAGGGGCTGGCGAGGATCACGCCCAGGGTCAGCAGCGCTTGCGCGCCCAGCAGCCAGGCTTGTTTGCGCAACAGTTTTAGAGCGCCGCGACGGCGTTCGGTCCAATGGCGACCAATGCGCTTGGCCGATTGCAGGCCAAGGCTCAGCAAGGCTTGGTCGAGGTCTGACGTGCGATCAATGTCGCGGGCCAGTAGGGCGAACAGGTCGGCGTCGAAGGCCACGCGCAGCGACCAGTACTTTTGCAGCAGCCCGAGGACAATCATCCACAGGCTGAGCAGCAGACAGATTGTCGAGATACTCGCCATCAACAACTGGGCCAGGCCGAACAACACACCGGCCACGGTCAGACCTGTGGATAAGTGATCGAGCGAGCGGCCACGCCGTAACAGGCTGGCGACCACTTGGAGTTCCATATCAGCCGGCATGGGGCAAACCCTCCAATGCTTCACGATGTGCGGGGTGCAGGACCACATCGGCCCGCGCTGTACGAATGATAGTCAGCGCCTGCTCGACCGTCGCGGCGCGTCCGGTGTGCAGCAACCAGGCGGCAACGGCGGTAGCGCTGCGCGAGTAGCCGAGTGCGCAGCACACCAGCAGCGGGCCGCTGGCGCGCAGGCGCTCGATGGCGTGTGCCGCTTGCAGGCAATCGTCGGGAGTTGGGGCGATCAGGTCCAGCACGGGAATGCATTGGTAGGCGCGGCCCTGTGGATCAATCGGCAATTCGGCGCATAAATCGACGATAGCGTTGAAGGGCTTCTGCTCATTTGTCGCAGGAATTCGCCCAAGCCAGACGTTATCCACCATCAGATCGGGCTTTGGACGCTTGCGTGTCCACAGGCGCGAGTTAATCCACGCGCCCGCCCTATACGGTGCATACAGCCAGCGCGCGGCGGGCGACATTCGGCCATCGGCGCGTTTCTGGAAACCCCAAGCACCCAGCACCAGATAGTTTGCCTTGACCAAGGCGAGAGAAACCGCAGGCCACAGTAACCACAGCCAGCCACCGCCCAGTACCAGGGCGAGAATCGCCAGTATTAGAGCACCCAGCCCGTAACGTATACCCAGCCGCCAACGCTTGGGATCCCGCGTCAACCGCGCATTCAACAGTGGGTTCGGATGTCCCACCGGCCACAGCCACACGCAAATCCACCCGGCGAGGGCGCCTGTGGGTAAGTCGATAAAGTGGTGTTGATAAGTGGTCAGCACCGAAATACCGATCAAGACGAACCAGCCATGCACCAACCATCGCCAGAAACCCTGGGTATGGCGCTGGTACATGACCCACAGGATCACCAGCAACGCTATATGCAGCGACGGCGCCTGGTTGAACGGCTTGTCGAACCCCGCCAGCACCGCAAACAGCCAGCCAAACACGCCGTCCAGCTCCGGCCGCTCGAAGGTGAAGCGCAGCGGCCAGAGCAGGAAGCAGCTCACGGCGATCACCTGGGCACTCAGCAAGCGCAGCGCATGTTGTTTCAACTCATACCGGGTGTTGGGCAGCAGCAGGGAAAACCCGTAGAGCAGGTCGATGGACCAGTAAGGCACGATGGTCCAGGCCAGGAACGGCATATGGGTTTCCCAGCCGAACACCAGCGTGCCGACGTCGCTGCGCTGGCTGGTGACCCAGGTGGCGAATCCGTAGGTGCTAAAAAACAGCGGCGCCAACAGCAACAGCCAGAGTACCGCTGGTTTCAACAAACCGGGTTCGCGCATGCTCAGATCTTCTGTGCCAGGGACACGGTGAAAATGCCCCACTCATCCACACGCTGGGTGATCTTGCGGAAACCGGCCGCTTCCACCAGTTGGTCCATTTCCGCCTGGCTGCGGCGACGCATCACCCAGGCCTGACCCTGGCGGTGGCTGGTCAGCGCACGGGCGATCAGCTCCAGTTGCGGGTGCCACGGCTGGCCGGTGTAGACCAGGTAGCCACCGGCCTCCACGGCTTCGGCCAGTCCGGCCAATGAACCGCCGACCATGCCGTTATCGGCAAACAACTCGTACAACCCGGACACCACCGCCAGCGTCGGTTTCGGATCCAGCGCGGCCAGGTCCAAACGGTCGAACGCGTCACCTTTGACGAACTGCGCGATATCCCCAAGGCCCTTCTCGCGGATCAGCGCGCCACCGTCGCGCACGTTGATGTCGCTGTAGTCACGCAGCAGGATCGATTCCGGCAGCGGCGACACGCCCTGTAAGGCTTCCAGAATGTAGCGACCGTGGCCGGCGGCGATATCCACAATGCGTACTTCACGATCTTCCCCACGCAACGTGGCCATCGCCAGGCGCAGTAGCTCTTCGACATTCAGCTTGCGTTGGCGAATGCCGCGCCAACCGATGGAGTTGAGGTAGTTGGTATCGATCATCCGCCCCAGCCCGCCCTTGCCGGTGGGGGTGTTGCGGTACACGTAGTCCAGGGTGCTGCCGGAGTCGAAACCGGTGTCGAAGCCCAGCTTCACGCCATCCGACAGGTTCTTGCCCAGGCCCATGCTGGCGCGGGTCAGGCGCCAGTACAGGTCGCGCAGGGAATTGCGCGGTAGTGGCGCGGCGAGGGCTTCAGACTCGGCGCAGGTGGCGCCCAGTTTGTCGGCATCCAGCAGTGACGCGCGGTCCAGCGGGTGTTCGAAGTTCTGCAGGATGAAACGCCGGGCGCTGTTTACGGCGGTGGCGCGGTCGCGCTCACCGAGGGTGTCATGGAAGAAACCGGGGAGAATGTGCAGCTCTTTTTTCAGGCTGCCGAGGCGGTCAAAAAATTGCTGCTGGGGTTTGCGATGCACGACGAAGTCGGAGCCAGAGACCAGCAGTTGAGTCGGCACCTGGATCGCCTGGGCATCGGCGACAACCCGGTCGGCCGCTTCGTACAGGCCGAGCAGCACATTCACCGAGATGGCCTTGGTGATCAACGGGTCGCTGTCATAGGAGGCCACGCGCTCAGGGTCATGGCTGAGGAACTTGGCCTTAACGTAGCTGTTGACGAAAAAGTTGCCGCGAAACTTGCGCATCAACGCCAGGCCCGGCCGTGCAAAGGGCACGTAGAGCTTGACCTTGAACGCCGGGGAAGCGAGCACCAGCGCGCGGATCTTCGGCGCGTAGTCGTGCACCCAGGTCGCGGCAATCACCGCGCCAACGCTTTGGGCGATGATGGCGAAGTTTTCCTCCTCGATGCCATAGGCGGCCCCGATGTGGTCGCAGAAGGTCTGCACATCACGGGCGCTGGTGGCGAAGCTGGGGCTGTCACCGCGCTCGCCGGGGGATTGGCCATGGCCACGGGCGTCCCAGGCGAAAAAGTCGAAGTGCGGCAGGTTCAGCTCATCCACCAGGTGGGCGATACGCCCCGAATGCTCATGGCCTCGATGGAACAACACGATTGCCTTGCGCGGCCCGGTATTCTCCGTGGCTGGCCAGTGCCGGTAGAAAAGCTCGACGCCGTCATGGGTACTGAAGGTGTGCTCTTGCTGTTCGCGCATCGCAAAAATCCTTATGCAATCGGTGAGGTTTCTTTTTGTTCTTTGAGGCCCTGGCGCACCCGATTGACCAAGGTGTAGGCGAGCAGGGCCGCCACCAGCCACATCACCGCGTCGATCCAGCCCGCGCCCAGCCAGCCCAGCGCCACGCCGGTGGCCAGCACGCCGAGTACGAAGGCGCGATCACTTTTGCCCATCGGCCCGTCATAGCGCCGCGATGCTCCCACCATCGGCCCCAGCACGCCGGCGTATTCGCTGAACACCGCCAACAACGCCACCAGCAGCACCGGCGCCAGGCTCACGCCGGGGATCAACGCAAACGGCAGGATCAGCGCGCTGTCGGCGATCACATCACACAGTTCATTCAGGTAGGCGCCCAGGCGCGACTGCTGGCCGAATTCACGGGCGAGCATGCCATCGATGGCGTTGAGGGCCATGCGCAGGATCATCCACAGCGGGATCAACGCAAACAGCCATAGATATTGGGCGAAACTGGCGATCAGCAGGCCGACCAGCAAGGAAATCACACCGGCCAGCACGGTGATTTGGTTGGCGGTGGTGCCATTGTCATAGAGACGTTGCACGAGAGGGCGCAGCAGATTTTGAAAGCGCGGTTTGAGCTGATAGATCGAAATCATGGGAGGTGACGCTTCCTTGTCTGTGGACCCGCGAAAAACTGTTCTGGAGTGTGCCGATTAATCGTGGCCTGCACCAGTGATGGCGTGTGTTTCTGGGGGGTTAGTCACGGTCTGCCTCTAAGCAAACAAAAATTTCACGCCTTGTGTTATATCGTAACTAATTGTGTGCGAGCGGACATAAGTGGATGCAAGTGGATCTGGAAGCTGACGGCGCTTCGGTGGAAGGCCTTCCGCGGTTTCAACAAGGGCTGTTCCATGCCCGTCGATTGCGCCGGGCCGGTATCAGCCTGACGGTGTTGGCCGTTGCCGGCTGGGTGCTGGCGCTGTTTGTCGCGTTGTTTGCGCCGTTGTCGATCTGGCCGGTGGTGTTGATCAACTGTGCGTCGGCATTGTTGCTGCTGGTGGCGGGTTTGCAATCGGCGTGGTGGGTGGCGGATTGGCGTGCCCAGGCGTTGGAAGAACCGTCGGTTGATGTGCCGGTTGAAGACGCAAGCCGGTATGCGCGCCTTGCGCAGCGTTTTGGCCAACAGATCGGCGCGCCGGTATTGTGGCTCGGCGGCTGGTCGTTGCTGGCGCTGGTCAGCCTTGTCGAGTTCTGGAACCTGGCCTTGCCCGCCGCAACGGTCGGTCAATCGGCAAGCATCGGTGCTGCGCTGGGGTTGGGATTGGCGTTCGGGTTGCTGGTGTTTGAACGCTGTCTTGCACAGGAGACCGCAGCGCAATGGCCCGAAGCCTCGCAACTGGCGCAGTTGAGCCGGGTGGCGATTATTTGCCTGGTGGTCAGTGCGGTGTGTCTGCTGTTTGCCGGTGCAAACTCAGTCTGGCCCCTGAGGGTGGCCGTATTGATCGGCTTGCTGCCGGCACTCGTCTCGCTGGAGTTTCTATCAAGAGCGGTGCTGTCCCTGTTCAGCCCACGCCAGCCACGCCTGGAACCCCGCCTGATGGCGCAAAGCTTTATCGCCGGGCTGTTGCGCTGGCCGCCGCAACCCTTGCTCGCGTTGCAACATGAATTGCACAACCGCTTTGGCATCGACCTGCGTCAGATCTGGGCGTTTACCTACATGCGCCGGGCGTTCCTTCCCGTGTTGTTGGTGGTATTGGCGGTAGGCTGGGCGCTCACCGGCGTGCACGAAGTGCCCCTGCAAGGCCGTGGGATCTATGAACGTTTCGGCAAGCCGGTGCAGGTCTTCGGCCCTGGCTTGCATGCGGGGTTGCCGTGGCCATTGGGCCGCGTGATCAGCGTGGAAAACGGTGTGGTGCATGAATTGGCTACCAGCGTCAGCGAAGCCGCCACGCCGGAACTGGCCCCTGCCGAAGGCCCGGCGCCGTTGATTGCCAATCGCTTGTGGGACGCCAGCCATGTGAATGACAAGTCCCAGGTGATCGCCAGCAGCAGCGGCGACAAACAGAGCTTCCAGATCGTCAATATGGATGTGCGGTTCGTCTACCGCATCGGCCTCACCGACCAGGCCGCGCTCGCCGCCACCTATAACAGCGCGGACGTACCGACCCTGATCCGCAGCATCGCCAGCCGCATCCTCGTGCATGATTTTGCCTCGCGCACCCTCGACGAATTGCTCGGCGAACAACGCACCAGCCTGGCCGAGGAAATTGGCCGCGCTGTGCAGGCCGACCTGCAAAAACTCGACAGCGGCGTAGAAATTCTCGCCACGGTGGTGGAGGCGATCCACCCACCGGCCGGAGCCGCCAACGCTTATCACGGTGTGCAGGCTGCACAGATCGGCGCCCAGGCCCTGATCTCCCGTGAGCGCGGCGCGGCCAGCGAACACACCAACCAAGCGTTGCTGCAAGCCAGCACCGTCCGCGACCAGGCCACCGCCACTGCCCGCGAAGTGAACGCGGGCGCGCAAGCGGCCAATCTGCGCTTCGCCGCCGAACAAAAGGCCTACGCCACGGCCGGCCAGGCGTTTGTGCTGGAACAGTATCTCGGTCAACTCAGCCAGGGCCTGGCCCATGCCAAGCTGCTGATTCTGGATCATCGCCTCGGTGCCGACGGCGCGCCGACGATCGATCTGCGTTCTTTTACCTTGCCGGCCGATCCCTCGGTGCCGCGTAAAGCCGTTCAATAAGGAGTCTGTCTGTTGAGCGCTCATTCTCACGATCACGGTCATCATCACGGTCATCACCACCATCATCACGGTGATGAACAAGCGGCCGGCCCGTTCCCCTGGCGGCGTATGGCCTGGGCGCTGTTGCTGGTGCTGTTTGCGGTTGCCGCCGCCAGCCTCGTGCAAGTGCGTTCCGGCGAGGCCACGGTGATTACCCGTTTCGGTAACCCGTCGCGGGTGCTGTTGGAGCCGGGCCTTGGCTGGTGCTGGCCGGCGCCGTTCGAGGCGGCGATCCCGGTGGATTTGCGTCTGCGCACCACCTCCAGCGGTTTGCAGGATGTGGGCACCCGCGACGGACTGCGCATCATCGTGCAGGCGTACGTGGCGTGGCAGGTGCAGGGCGACGCGGACAACGTGCAACGCTTTATGCGCGCCGTGCAGAACCAGCCAGATGAAGCGGCGCGGCAGATTCGCACCTTCGTTGGCTCGGCGCTGGAAACCACGGCGGCCAGCTTCGACCTGTCCAGCCTGATCAACACTGACGCCAGCCAAGTGCGCATCGCTGATTTCGAAGCGCAGTTGCGCCAGCAGATTGATCAACAATTGCTCGCCACCTATGGCGTGCGTGTAGCCCAGGTGGGTATCGAGCGGCTCACTTTGCCATCAGTGACCCTTACCGCCACGGTCGACCGCATGCGCGCCGAGCGTGAAACCATCGCCACCGAACGCACCGCCGTGGGCAAGCGTGAAGCCGCGCAGATCCGTTCCGCCGCCGAGCGTGATGCGCGGATTGTGCAGGCCGATGCCACGGTGAAGGCTGCCGATATCGAAGCGCAATCGCGGGTCGAAGCGGCGCAGATCTATGGCCGTGCCTATGCGGGTAATCCACAGCTTTACAACTTGCTGCGGTCTCTCGACACCTTGGGCACCGTGGTCACTCCAGGTACCAAAATCATCCTGCGCACCGACGCCGCACCGTTCCGCGCCTTGGTGGACGGGCCGAAGGACGTCCAGCCATGACTGAGCGTGCCAGCCCGGACAGCCCATGGATCCAGGCCGGGCGTTTGACCTTCCTGGCGTTGTACGCGGTGACGGTATTGGCGGCATTGGCCTGGGCGTTTTCCAATGTGCGCCAGATCGACCCGCAGAACCGTGCAGTGGTCCTGCATTTCGGCGCGCTCGACCGCATCCAGAATGCCGGGCTGTTGCTGGCGTGGCCGCAGCCGTTCGAGCAGGTGGTGTTGCTTCCGGCGGCTGACCGCGTGATCGAACGCCGTGTGGAGAACCTGCTGCGCTCCGACGCGGCGATCCAGGCCGACCGTGTAGCCAGTTTCGCCACGCCGTTGAGTGATGCGCTGGCCGGTTCCGGTTACCTGCTAACGGGGGATGCCGGTGTGGTGCAACTGGATGTTCGGGTGTTCTACAAGGTCACCGAACCCTATGCGTTTGTGTTGCAGGGCGATCATGTGTTGCCGGCCCTGGACAGGCTGGTGACGCGCAGCGCCGTGGCGCTCACCGCGGCGCGGGACTTGGACACTATTTTGGTAGCGCGACCTGAATTGATCGGCACCGACAACGGCGCCGCCGAACGCCGTGAACGGTTGCGCGGCGACTTGGTGCAAGGCATCAATAAACGCCTCACGGAACTGGCTTCCACAGGCTTGGGACTGGGCATCGTAGTGACCCGTGTCGATGTGCAATCGAGCCTGCCGGGCCCGGCGGTGAATGCCTTTAACGCCGTACTGACGGCCAGCCAGCAAGCCGACAAGGCCGTGGCCAACGCGCGCACCGACGCGGAAAAACTCACCCAGACCGCGACTCAGCAGGCCGACCGCCTGGTGCAAGTCGCCCACGCCCAGGCCAGCGAGCGTCTGGCCAACGCCCAGGCGCAAACCGCGACCGTCGTCAGCCTGGCCAAGGTGAAAGACCCGGGCCTGCTGCTGCGTCTGTACCGCGAGCGCTTGCCGAAGATTCTCGGCCAGGCCGGTGCCGTGACCACGGTCGATCCGAAAGACGACTCCCGCTTGATCATCCAGGGAGCCGAACAATGAGCGCACCCATGCTGACCTCAGCCGAACAGCGCAGCGCTGCCCGGCAATTGACCCTGGCCATGTTGGCTTTGGGTTTGTTGGTACTGGGGCTGGTATGGCGTTGGCTGGCGCCGGACCAGATCGGTGTGAGCCAACTGCTGCTGGGCGTCGCGTCGTTGCTGGTGGCCGTGCCAGTGATGCGTTCGGCCTGGTACAGCCTGCGGTTTCCCAGCCTGCATGGCATCACCGACCAACTGATCGCCCTGGCCATGCTCGGTGCCTGGGCCACAGGGGATCTACTGACTGCGGCGTTGCTGCCGATTATCATGATCTTCGGTCACGTGCTGGAAGAGCGCAGCGTGATCGGTTCCCAGGAAGCCATCCACGCGTTGGGCAAGCTGACGCGCAGCCATGCGCGTCTGGTGCAGGCTGACGGCAGCATTGTTGAGGTGGATAACGGCACGCTGAACACCGGTGATGTGGTCGAGGTGCGTGCCGGTGACCGCGTGCCGGCTGACGGCGTGGTGCTGTCGGGCCAGGCGAGCCTGGACACGGCGCCGATTACCGGTGAGTCGGTGCCGTTGGAAGCCAGTGTGGGCATGCAGGTGTTTGGCGGGGCGATCAACCTTGATGGCCTGCTGCGTCTGCAAGTGACCCGCACGGGTAACGAATCCACCTTGGGCAAAGTCATCGCGCTGATGCAGAACGCCGAGCGCTCCAAGCCACCGATCACACGGCTGCTGGAACGCTATGCCGGCAGCTATATGGTGTTGGTATTGTTGCTGGCGGCGGTGACCTGGTTTGTGACCAACGACCCCCAGGCGATGCTCGCCGTGCTGGTGGCCGCGTGCCCATGCGCGCTGGTGCTGTCGGCACCGGCCACGGCGATCGCCGGGATAGCAGTCGCGGCGCGGCATGGGATTCTGATTCGCAGCTCGGCGTTTCTGGAGGAGCTGGCCGACCTGACTTCATTGGTGGTCGACAAGACTGGAACGCTGACCTTCGGCACCTTGCGCCTGCAATCCATCGAGACCACTGCGCCGGATCGGCAGGGGCTGCTGAATCTGGCGGCCAGCCTGGGCTCAGCGAGTAGCCATCCGGTCAGTCGGGCGTTGGCGGGTTTGGCCACGCAGGAGCAACTGCTGGCGTTGACGGCCATTCGTGAGCGTCAGGGGCTGGGCGTCGTGGCGCAGACCGATCAGGGCGAAGCGGCCTTGGGGCGCCCGGAATTGTTCGAGCAACTGGGCATCGTCACCACCTCTGTACCGAACCACGATGGCCCCATCGCGGGGCTTGCGCTGAATGGGCAATTCCTCGCCTGGTTGCTGCTGGCCGACAGTGTCAAGCCGGAGGCACGCCAGGCGCTGCAAGAACTGCGCGATCTCGGTCTCGGTCGCCAACTGCTGCTTACCGGTGATCGTCAAAGCGTGGCCACCAGCCTGGCGCTGGAGGTAGGCATCAGCGATGTCGAAGCCCAGGCCTTGCCCGAAGACAAGCTCAACCGCGTGTTGGGAGAAATTGGCAGCGGCTTCCGCCCGATGGTGGTGGGCGACGGCATCAACGACTCCTTGGCGCTCAAGGCGGGTGTGGTCGGCGTGGCCATGGGCGCGGGCGGGGCAGATATTGCCTTGGCATCAGCTGATGTGGTGTTGATCGGCAGTGACTTGCGGCGTCTGGGCACCTGTGTGCGTTTGAGTCGCCAGTGCCGGCAGACCTTGCAGGTGAACGTGATCATCGGCCTGGGTTGGACCCTGGCCATTGTCGTGTTCGCCGCGTTCGGTTGGTTGGGCGCGGCGGGCGCCATGATTGCAGCGGTGTTGCATAACCTCAGCACCTTGCTGGTACTGGGCAATGCCGGGCGTTTGCTGCGTTTTCAAGAACCGCTTTTGAAGCTCGAAGAATAATTTTCAGGAATATTTGCTCAGGGCTGTAACGCGGCGCAGGGACCTCACTCTAGTGGTGTGTCGAGACTGGACAATCCGTTCAGACCGACACCCCTACGATCATGAGGAATACAACAATGAACATCAAATCCGCTGCTGCTGGTGCCGCTCTCGCAATGGCCGCCGCTACCATGTTTGCCGGTGTTGTCACTCAGGTTCAAGCCGCTGACACAGCGGTTCACTGCTACGGCATCAACGCTTGCAAAGGCCAGAACGACTGCAAAACCAAGGACCACGCCTGCAAAGGCCAAGGTTCTTGCAAAGGCCAAGGCTTCAAGGCGATGGCCAGTGCCGATGCGTGCACCAAGGCTGGCGGTACAGTCGGCGAGTAACCGACAAACGAGTGCACCCGCAGCGGTCGCCCCCACCGCTGCGGACACTTTCCCAGGAGTGTCTTATGCCTACCTCTGTTCCGAGCCTCGGTTACGGCCTGGGTTTACGCAGTGAGTACTATCAGCAGATCCTTGAACAATCGCCAGGCGTGGATTGGTTCGAAGTGATCTCCGAGAATTACTTGATCCAGGGCGGTAAAGCCTTGTATTACCTGGATGCGATAGCCGAGCGCTATCCCTTGGTGATGCACGGTGTATCCCTGTCCATCGGTGGGCCCCATGCCCTTGATACCGATTACCTGAAACAAATCAAACAGCTCGCCGAGCGTATCCAGCCGTCGTGGATTTCCGATCATCTGTGCTGGAGCCGTGGCAGCGCCCACCAGTTGCATGACCTGCTGCCACTGCCTTATACCGAAGAAAGCCTCTACCACGTGGCCGCCCGTGTCCGCCAAGTGCAAGACGTGCTGCAACGCCCGCTGGTGCTGGAAAACGTCTCCAGTTATGTGCGCTCGAAGGCGGACGAATTCACTGAGTGGGAATTCCTCAATGCCCTGACCCATCTGTCAGGCTGCCAGTTGTTGCTGGACGTCAACAATGTGTATGTCAGCTCGCGCAACCATGGCTTCGATGCCTGGACGTTTATCCGCAACCTGCCACCGGAAAGCATCCGCCAACTGCATCTGGCGGGGCATATGGATTACGGCGATTACGTGGTCGACACCCATGACCATCCCGTGTGCGATCCGGTGTGGGTGCTTTATCAACAAACGCTTGAGCATCTGGGGCCGGTGTCGACGCTACTGGAGCGGGACGACCATTTCCCACCTTTTGAAGAGTTGCTCACTGAACTGAGCAAGGCCCGCGAACTGGGCAGGACGGCCCTGGCCAGGAGGCCGTTATGCGCCTGATCGATTGGCAGTTGGCTTTCGAACAGCACTTGTTAGCCGACACGGCAGTGCCCAACAGTGTTTTTGCCGCCACTCTATTAGGCGGGCCGACGCTGGATGTGGACACGGGCCTGGCGATTTACCACAACGCCTATCTTTCACGGTTGCAGGAAGTCTTGCGGCATGACTTCAGCGCCACCCTTTATTGGCTGGGTGATGAAGAATTTGCCGCGTTGACCGAGGCCTACCTGCGGCGCTACCCCTCGGCTCATTACAGCCTGCGTTGGCTGGGCGAGCGTTTCCCGGCGTTTATCCTTGAGCATCTGGTGGCTGAGCAGGGTGCGCCATTGGCGGAGCTGGCGCGTTTGGAATGGTCGTTTACCCTGGCATTTGATGCACCGCGGGGCCAACCGCTGACGCTGAACGATATGGCATCGCTGCCGCCGCAGGCGTGGCCGGTGTTGCAGGTTTGCCTGGCGCCGACGGTGCAAGAGCTGCTGTGCCGATTCAACAGCGTAGCGATCTGGCGTGCCAGCAAGGATGAATCCGACTTCCCCGACAGCCATGCACTGGCCCCGGCGCAGACGTGCCTGGTGTGGCGCCATCAGAATGTCTGCCATTACCGTAGCCTTGAGTCGGCAGAGGCGTATGCGCTGGCAGGCATGGTGACGACCGGTTGGAGCTTTGCCGAACTGTGTGCGGCGTTGGCAGTCACTTATGCAGAGGGTGCGCCACTGCAGGCTGTCACATGGCTTAAACAGTGGGTCCAAGACGGTTTGCTCGAGCGCCGAGCCCCATAGAAGAACGCTATTAAATCGATAGCCTCCTACTTTGTCTTCGGATGGTCTAACCTCACCTCAGACGTCTGAAACAAGGGGGGACAACTCATGCTCGCGCAACTTCCACCGGCCTTACAGAATCTTCAGCTACCGCTGCGTCTGCGACTCTGGGACGGCCATGAATTCAACTTGGGCCCAGAGCCCAGTGTGACCATCGTGGTGAAGGACCCCACGGTCGTGACCAAGCTGACCCATCCAACGCTCGATTCACTGGGCGAAGCCTTCGTCGAGGGCAAACTGGAGCTGGAAGGCTCCATCTCCGAGGTCATCCGGGTATGTGATGAGTTGAGTCACGCTCTGATCGAAGACGACGAGGGGAGTCGTCCGGTGCGCTCGATCCACGACAAGGCCACCGACGCCGCGGCCATTTCCTATCATTACGACCTGTCCAACGAGTTCTACCAGCTGTGGCTGGACCAGGACATGGCGTACTCCTGCGGTTATTTCGAAACCGGCAGCGAATCCATCGACCAGGCTCAACAAGACAAATTTCGCCACCTGTGCCGCAAGTTGCGGTTGCAGCCGGGCGAATATTTGCTCGATGTAGGCTGTGGCTGGGGTGGACTGGCGCGGTTTGCCGCGCGGGAGTTCGGGGTCAAAGTATTTGGCATCACCCTGAGCAAAGAGCAGTTGGCATTGGCACGCGAACGGGTGAAAGCCGAAGGCCTGGAAGATCAGGTAGACCTGCAATTGCTCGACTACCGTGACCTGCCACAAGACGGCCGTTTCGACAAAGTGGTCAGCGTGGGCATGTTTGAACACGTCGGCCATGCCAACCTGGCGCAGTACTGCAAGACGCTGTTTGGCGCGGTGCGCGAAGGCGGCCTGGTGATGAACCACGGCATTACCGCCAAGCACACAGATGGCCGCCCTGTGGGGCGTGGCGCCGGGGATTTTATCGAGCGCTATGTGTTTCCCAATGGCGAACTGCCGCACTTGGCGATGATGACTGCTGAAATCAGTGAAGTCGGGCTGGAAGTGGTCGACGTCGAAAGCCTGCGCCTGCATTACGCGCGCACCCTGGACCATTGGAGCGAGCGCCTGGAAGACAATCTGGAAGCGGCAGCGAAGATGGTGCCGGAGCAAGCGTTACGTATCTGGCGGTTGTACCTGGCCGGTTGCGCGTATGCGTTTGCGCGGGGCTGGATAAATCTGCATCAAATTCTTGCAACCAAGCCCCATGCAGATGGCAGCCATGAACTGCCTTGGACCCGCAGTGATATCTACTTTGGTTGAGGGATGTTGTACCACCTCAGCGTGGTCGGATCGACCACGCTGTTAGGGAAGCGCTCAAACGTTCCATGCTGTTTCGCTGGATCCTGATCATCTTGGATGTACAGTTGCTGGGTAAATGTATTGCTGGTTTGTCTGAACGACAGGTCATGCCGGGCCAGGTTTTTACCCCAGTCATCGGATGGCAGTGAAATAAAGCTCATTCCCCAGGTCGGCTCGTTCATATCACCAATGATAACGAATACGCCCCAGTGGTGTTCGCCCGGTGAAAGGATCAGGTATATGCCGTTGTCGTAAAGATAAACAGCTGCACGCTCAAACGGTTTGTCGGGGTAAAGTACTTTATAATGCAGATGCAGGATGTAGGTTGGTTTGCCGATTTCCACCTGCAGGGTGGGTACTGTATTCATGATGGACCTCACTTGTCGGATGTGACGCTGTGAAGCTTAGTCCAGCATGCCAGTGCTTCTGCGCCGGCCGTCGAGCTAAAGAATCGGAGAAATAAGCCGCGCGACCCGCATGCCCAATTGTTGAAGGCGGCGGGTTTCGCGGCTTTCTTCTTGGCTGACTTCATGGGCCAGGGCGAAGTCGTCCAGCAGCATGTGTTCCACTTCCTTGGCGAAGGCCTCGTCGACCGTCAGCAGCATCACTTCGAAATTCAGCCGGAACGAACGGTTGTCCATGTTCGCACTGCCGATGGCGCTGATTTCGCTGTCCACCAGCACCACCTTCTGATGCAAAAAGCCCGGCGTATACCGGAACACCCGCACGCCAGCCCGCACCGCTTCGATAGCGTAAAGGCTGGAGGCGGCGTAGACAATGCGGTGATCCGGGCGTGACGGCAGCAGCAGGCGCACATCGACACCGCGCAAAACCGCCAGGCGCAGGGCGGCGAATACGGCCTCGTCGGGGACGAAATACGGGCTGGTGATCCATACGCGTTCGGTTGCTGCGTGAATGGCTTCGACAAAAAACAGCGAGCATGTTTCATACGGGTCGGCCGGGCCGCTGGCGAGCAACTGGCAGAGCACGCCGTCCTCGGGGTAGGCATCCGGCAGGATCAGCGGCGGCAACTCGCGCGCGGCCCAGAACCAGTCTTCGGCAAACGACTCCTGCAAGCACGCCACCACAGGGCCCACGACCTGGACATGAGTATCGCGCCACGGCGCCAGTGGTGGCTTCTTGCCTAGGTATTCATCCCCGACGTTATGCCCGCCCACAAAACCGGTGACGCCGTCCACCACCACAATCTTGCGGTGGTTGCGGAAGTTGACCTGGAAGCGATTGAGCCAGCCGCTGCGGGTAGCAAACGCCTTGATATGCACGCCGGCTTCACGTAACGACTGTACGTAGCGATGGGGCAGGGCGTGGCTGCCAATGCGGTCGTACAACACGTAGATGGCGACGCCTTGGGCGGCTTTTTCTTTCAGCAAGGCGTGCAGTTGCCGGCCGAGTTCGTCGTCATGAATGATGAAGAATTGCAAGAGTACGGCGGTCCTCGCGCTGCGAATGGCCTCGAAGATTGCGCTGAAGGTGGCCTCGCCGTTGACTAACAGGCGTACTTCATTGTTCGCCAGGCACGGCATGCGCCCCAGTTTGGGCATGGCGCGCAGAGAGGCGTACGCATTGGAACTACGCGCGGCGAGGGCTTCCTCGACCCACGGGCGCCAGTTCAATGCGGTGATCGCCTTGTGCATTTCCTGGTTGGCCTGGCGACGCGCCTGGATATAAGCATCGAACGTGCTGCGACCGAAGATCAGGTAGGGTATCAGGGTGAGGTAAGGCATGAACATCAGCGACAAGGCCCAGGCGATCGAGCCTTGGGCGGTCCTGACGGTCAGCACCGCGTGGATCGCGGCGAGGGTCCCCAGAAAATGCAGCGTGGCGATGAAATAGGCGAGCAGGTGCGGGCCAAAGAAATCCATGGACGACGTAACTCCAGGCAATCCAAGTGCCTAACAGACCATGTCTGGTCAGGAATGTCGCTATTTTATTTGCCGTGCAACCCTGGCACCTTTGCGGCGTCTAACGCCCAACATTACCCAGGAGTTACCCGATGAATGCTCGTCTGCTGTCTTTGGCCATGATGATTGGTTTGTCGCTGCCGGTGGCGGCGCAGGCGCAGATGCTGGCGCCGGGCTTGTGGGAACTGACCACTAGTAATATGAAAGTCGATAATCAGGACCTGCCGGACCTGTCGCTGATCCTCGGTCAGCTCAAGCAACAGATGACTCCGGAACAGCGCGCCATGCTGGAAAAACAAGGCATCACCATGGCCGGTAAAGGCGTACAGGTGTGCCTGACCCCGGCTCAGGTCGCCTCCGATTCGATCCCGCTGACCGACCCGCAGTCGGGCTGCAAGCAGGAAGTGACCGACAAGACCGGCAACCAGTGGAAGTTCCGCTTCAGTTGCCCGAAAGCCCAAGGCACTGGAGTCGCTACTTTCCAGAGCCAGAAAGAATTCACCACCACCGTCAACGGCACCTTCAATGCTACTGGTATTCAGCAAAAGGGCAGCCTGGACAGCCATGCCCAGTGGCTGGGCAACGATTGCGGAACGGTCAAACCTCGCGCTTAACGCAGAAAATGCAGAGGCAAGCCCTGGCAACTGTCCACCACTTGGCCGTTGTGCCAGGCCAAGTGGCCGGAAACCAGGGTGGTGCTGACGCTGTGGCGAAAGCTGCGCTCGGTGAAGGGCGTCCAGCCGCAGCGGGCCAGGATCGGCTGGCTGCTGACGTGTTTGCCTTCGGGCTCCGGTTTGATCAGCACCAGGTCGGCCCAATACCCTTCACGTAGATAACCGCGATCCGGGATGGCGAACAGGTCGGCCACCCGGTGGCTGGTTTTTGCCACTAGGGTGGTCAGCGGCAGCAGCCCGTCGGCCACCAACTCCAACAATGCCGGCAGCGCGTGCTGCACCAGAGGCAATCCCGACGGCGCCTCGCGATAACCCAATTGTTTTTGCGCCCATGTATGCGGCGCATGGTCACTGCCAATCACGTCCAGACGATCACTCAACAAGGCTTGGCGCAAGGCGTCACGGTCGGCACGGGTCTTGATTGCCGGGTTGCATTTGATCTGGTGCCCAAGACGGTGATAGTCGCGGTCATCGAACAGCAGGTGGTGCAGGCAGACTTCGGCGGTGATGCGTTTTTCGCACAAGGGTTTGTCTTCGAACAGCGCCAGTTCACGGGCGCTGGTGAGGTGCAGTACGTGCAGGCGGGTGCCATGGCGTTTGGCCAATTCCACTGCAAAGGATGACGAGCGATAGCACGCCTCGGCATCGCGGATCAGCGGATGGGCGACGGCGGGGATGTGCTCGCCGAAACGCTCGCGCAGCCGCAGCTCGTTGGCCTGGATGCTTGGCGTGTGTTCGCAATGGGCCAGCAAGATAGTGGGGACTTCGGCAAACAGGCGCTCCAGGATCCGTGGATCATCCACCAACATATTGCCGGTCGAGGCGCCCATGAAGACTTTGACCCCAGCCACCTCGCGCGGGTCGAGGGCGGCGACGGTGTCGAGGTTGTCGTTGCTCACGCCGAAATGAAATCCATAGTTGGCCACCGAGTGCAGGGCAGCGCGGCGCTTTTTGTCGGCCAGGGCGTCCAGGTCGAGGGTGGCCGGGCGGGTGTTGGGCATGTCCATGAAGCTGGTGATGCCGCCGGCCACTGCTGCGCGGGATTCGCTGTAGAAACTGCCTTTGTCCGGCGCGCCAGGTTCGCGAAAGTGCACTTGGTCATCGATCATACCGGGCAGCAGCCATTGGCCTTGGGCGTCGATGGCGACAGGCGCGTTATGGTCCTGGATACTGCTGGCGATCTTTTCGATACGACCATTGGCGACCAACACATCGGCGTCGAATGTCTGGCCTTCATTCACCAGGCGGGCGTTGCGGATCAACAGGCGGCTCATGGGTCAGAACTCGTTTTGCAAGGCTTTGTAGCCACGCACCAGGTCAACGTTGGTGCGTGCCACGTCTTCGGAAAACTCCGAGGCGCTCACGCTCACCGGCGGGAATTGCGAGAGGTCGGTGTTGGGCCCGATGCGGGTGGTGGAGGGCACGTAGAACGCGGCAGGCAAGTCGCGGCCGTCGACCACCGAGTTGTGGCGCACCACACAACCATCGCCCACGGCGCAGTTGAACAGCACGCTGTTGAAGCCGATGAACACGCGGTCGCCGACGGTGCAGGGGCCGTGGACGATGGAACGGTGTGCAATGGAGGTGAACTCGCCGATGGTCACCGCCGCCCCGGACTTGGAGTGGATGACCACGCCGTCCTGGATATTGGAGTTGGCGCCGATGATGATCGGGTCCATACCACCGCTGGCGTCGACTTCGTCGGCGCGGATCACGGCGTAGGGGCCGACGAAAACATTTTCGCCAATGACGACCTTCCCGCAGATGATGGCGGTCTTGTCGACGTAGGCCGATTCGGCAATCACGGGCAGATCGCCGGACGGGTTTTTGCGGATCATGCTAAGGGCTCCGTAATGATGTGAACGTAGTCGCCGTCGATGGCGTTGTAGAAGCAGGTAGGCCGCCCTGTGTGGCCGGCCGGTCCCTGTTGGTCGACGATCAGCAATACTGCGTCGCCGTCGCAATCCAGGCGTGCTTCCACCAACTGTTGCCAATGACCGGAGCGTTCGCCCTTGCGCCACAACCGCTGGCGCGAGCGCGACCAGTAGCAGACCTGCCCGGTGCCCAGGGTTTCCTGGAGGGCCTGGCGGTTCATCCAGGCCAGCATTAATACCTCGCCGCTGCCGTGTTGCTGGGCGATGGCGGCGATCAGGCCAGCGCTGTTCCACGGCAGGGCATCGAGCACGGGTTCGAGTGGAAAGCGGCTGCCGACGGCAGCCTCTTCCAGGTCAAGCATGCTCAGGGTCATGGCTTGATCAGGGCGGCGCACAAAGTATTGAGGTTGTATTCGAACAGCCCGGTAAAGGTGCTGGCTGGCCCTTCTGCGGCGAGGGCGTCGGAGTACAGCGTGCCGCCGATCCGCGCGCCGCTTTCGTCAGCAATCTGCTTGAGCAGGCGTGAATCCTTGATGTTTTCCATGAACACGGCTTTGACCTTGTCTTTGCGGATCTGGGTGATCAGCGCGGCCACTTCAGCAGCGGACGGCTCACGTTCTGTGGACAGGCCCTGGGGTGCGAGGAACTCGATACCGTAAGCCTGGCCCAGGTATCCGAAGGCGTCGTGGGAGGTGACGATGCGGCGGTTACCGGCTGGCAGGGCGCCGAACTTGGTTTTGGCTTCGGCCAGCAGGCGGTAGATTTCTTTCAGGTAGGTTTGGCTGTTGTGTTGATAGTCGCTTTTGTTGGCCGGGTCGGCAGCGATCAAGGCCTTGGTGATGTTGTTCACATAGATTTCGGCGTTGGCCAAGTTGTGCCAGGCGTGCGGGTCGGGAATGGTCTCGCCATCCTCATCCATGGTGTGGGAAATCACGCCTTTGCTGGCGGTGACCACGGTCGCCTTGGTTTCAGTGCTGGCCACCAGCCGGTCCAGCCACGGCTCGAAGCCCAGGCCGTTCTTGATGATCAGCTTGGCCTTGAGCAGCGCCTTCGCGTTGTCCGGCGTTGGCTCGTAGGTGTGGGCGTCGGCGTCGGGGCCGACCATGTTGCTGATCTGGATGTGATCACCACCGATCTGGTGGGTAATGTCATCGAGGATGCTGAAGCTGGTAACCACCTGGAGCTTGTCTGCGGCCTGGGCCGTCGACAACGACAGGACGAGACTGAACAGTACGAGTAGAGCGCGCATCGGGAAACACCTCATTGGGATGACAGCAAGGGCGGGCGGCGCAGCAAGCCGTGCACCGGACCGAAGACCACGGACAGCAGATACCCGGCACCCGCCATTAGCACGATGGCCGGGCCGCTGGGCAACGAGTAGTAGAACGACAGCAACAAACCCAACCACACCGACAGGCATCCCAGCACCGCCGATACCGCGATCAACACCGGTAGGCGCCGGCTCCAGAAACGTGAAGCAATGGCCGGTAACATCATCAGACCCACCACCATCAAGGCGCCGATGGCCTGGAAGCCGATCACCAGGTTCAGCACCACCAGGGTCAGGAACAACCCGTGTGCCAGCGGGCCGAGGCGGCTGACGGTCTGCAGAAACAACGGGTCGAGGGTGTCCAGCAGCAGCGGTTTGTAGATCGCGGCCATGGTGATCAGGCTGAAGCTGGAAACCCAAAGCATGCCCGTGAGGGTGGTTTCGTCGACGGCCAGGGCAGAGCCGAACAGCAGGTGCAGCAGGTCGAGGCGCTTGCCGGCGATGCCGAGGATCAATACGCCGGCGGCGAGGGAGATGGGGTAGATGGCAGCGAGGCTGGCGTCTTCGCGCAGGCCGGTGCGGCGGGTAATCCAGGCGGACAGGCCAGCCATACCCAGGCCCGCGCCGAGGCCGCCGATGGTCAAGGCGGGCAGGCTGAGGCCGGCAAACCAGAAGCCGAGTGCGGCACCAGGCAGAATGCCGTGGGCGACGGCATCTCCGATCAGACTCATGCGCCGCAGGATCAGGAATACCCCCAAGGGCGCGGTGCTGCAGGCGAGTACCAGCCCGCCAATCAAAGCGCGACGCATGAAAACGAAGTCGACGAAGGGCATCCACAGGTGGGCGGCAAAATGCATCAGGCCACCTGCATCTGTGACTGCGGGCGGATCAGCTCTTTGCTCGAGCCGAAGACGCAGCCGGTGCTTTTGATCTGCACCACTTGTTGGGTGTGCTGGCGTACTGAGGCGAGGTCATGGCAGACCACGATCAACGTGCGGCCTTGCTGGTGCCAGGCGTGAATATGTTTCCAGCACAGTACCTGGCCTTCTTCATCAAGAGCGGCGTGGGGTTCGTCGAGCAACAGCACGGGAGCTTCGGCCAGGCTCATGCGGGCGAGCAGGGCGCGTTGCAGTTCGCCACCAGATAAGGCCATTAGCGGACGGTGTTCCAGGCCATTCAGGCACCAGTCTTCCAGAACCGCTTCAAGACGCTGACTGCGTTGTTGCGGTGCGAGTTGGGTGCCCCAGAAACCGGCGGCGACCAGCTCTTGCAGGCTGATGGGAAACTGTCGATCCAAATGTTGCTGCTGGGGTAGGAATGACAGGCCGCCACGGCGTGGAACATCCACGCTGACTTTGCCCGACAGCGGCTTTTGCAGGCCGGCGATGACTTTGAGCAAGCTACTTTTGCCGGTGCCGTTGGCACCGATAATGCCGGTGAGGCTGCCTTTTTCCAGGGTAATGTCGATGGCGGGTGTCAGCGGTTGGCCGGGTGCGCCCCAGCGCAAAGCGGTGCAGGTGATCATGCAGGGTGTCTCGTCCAGCGGCTTTCAGCCACGGCGTCGTGCGCGTGCAAGCTTTCGGCGTGGATCACTTTCAGGTGGAAGGCTTTGACCGCATCCGAGCGTTTCAAGGCGAGGTTCAAGCGGCGGGCGGCGTCTTCGCAGAACATCAGGTTTTGCCCGTTAGCCAAAGCGAAGGCTTGTTCGTCCGCGCGTTTTACAGCGGTTTGTACGGCGGTGCCCAGGGCGGCTTCGACGGTGTCGATCAATTCCGTAAGCGGCAGTTGCTCGCCATTCAACTGGACATGCAACTGCGCACTGCTGCGCTGGCTATGAGGCGTGGCGACGATGCCATTGGCGCTGCCAAGCCAGGTCAACACGTCTTCATGCTGCAACGGTGTGTTGGCGAAGTCGCCGAGAAATTGTTGCTGAATCAACTGCCTGGCGAGGGCAGCGGAGCATGGGCACGTTGAGGAATAAATAACGTCAATTTTTAGTTCCACGTGGAACATCTGGTTTTCCAGGCGCGCTTCAATGCTCACCGGGTAGCCTTTCCAGCCGGCCAGCGGGCTGACCAGCGCCGGGCGTTTGAGCAGCAAATCGGTGTGGATGCGTAGGTAGGCGTTATTAGATAAACCTTCATGACTGTCGAGAAAACGCTGCAGTACAGTACGCAGAAGTGCGGGCGTAAGCGGTTGCTGGTCGAGCATCCCCAGCGCCAGGTACAGGCGAGACATATGAATGCCACGGGCGGCGCCATCGTCCAGGCTCACTCCGGCATCGGCGGTTGCAGCCAAGCGCTGGCCGTCGATAAGAATCGGTAGGGCGATACCGCACATGCCCACCCAGTCGAGTGGCAAGGCTTGGCGTGAAGCCTGCGCGGCGATATCCGGCAGAGTCAGCGCGTTCATGAGCAGGTCCATCGTTGGAAATAAAAAGACATGTTATATTATAACTATTGAGTCGACGATGATTTTTCTGCTCCAGCCTTTTTTCAGTCATGTCGAGTAGGGACGCTCCTTTATTTGCGGTATTTTTCATGCACAGACGTCAGCTCCTAAACTTGCTTCTGGCCAGCCCGCTGTTCACCTTGCCGTTTACCGCCCACGCCACGCAAATCAGCAACGCCCGCCTGTGGCGCTCGGACGACAAGCTGCGGCTGGTGTTCGATCTCAGCGGTCCGATCCAATACAAGACGTTTACCCTGAGCGCGCCGGAACGCTTGATCATCGACCTCAGCGGCGCCGGGCTCAGTGGTGATTTCTCTCAGTTGGCGCTGAAAAACAGCGGGATCACCTCGATCCGCTCCGGGCATTTCGGCAAAGGCGATACGCGCATCGTGCTGGACCTTGCCGCACCGATGCAGCTCAACAGCTTTCTATTGCCGCCCCAGGATGGCCAAGGCCATCGCCTGGTGTTGGACCTGACCAGCGCCACCCAGGCGCCTCGCCAGATTGCGGCCGAGCCCAAGGCGCTGGTGGATAAGGCGCACCCCAAGCGTGACATTATTGTGGTGGTCGACCCTGGCCACGGCGGCAAAGACCCAGGTGCGGTCGGCTCCAAGGGGCAGCGCGAAAAAGATGTGGTGCTGTCCATCGCCCAACTGCTGGCTAAACGTTTGAAGCGCGAGAAGGGCTTCGATGTGAAGTTGGTGCGCAACGACGACTTCTTCGTACCGTTGCGCAAACGCGTGGAAATCGCCCACAAGCACAATGCCGATATGTTTATCTCGGTGCATGCGGACGCGGCGCCACGGATCACCGCGTCGGGCGCTTCGGTATATGCCTTATCGGAAGGCGGCGCCACATCAGCTACGGCGCGGTTCATGGCGCAACGGGAAAACGGCGCCGACCTGCTCGGCGCCACCAGCCTGCTCAACCTGAAGGACAAGGACCCGATGCTCGCCGGGGTGATCCTGGATATGTCGATGAACGCCACCATCGCTTCCAGCCTGCAACTGGGCAACTCGATCCTGGGTAGCCTGGAAGGCATCACCAGCCTGCATCAGAAGCGTGTGGAGCAGGCGGGTTTCGCGGTGCTCAAGTCACCGGACGTGCCGTCGATCCTGGTGGAAACCGGGTTTATTTCCAACGCGCGGGACAGTGCACGGCTGGTCACCGCGCGTCATCAACAGGCGGTTGCCGATGGCCTGTTCGAAGGCCTGAAGAAGTACTTCCAGAAGAACCCACCCATGAACAGCTACATGGCGTGGGTGCAGGAACAGAAGAACGGTCAGGTCTAACAGCCGGTCATACGGCTGCAGGTGAACTTGGCGCTGGCGCCACCCGAACTGGAAAACCGGTTGAGGGTGGTCCAGCCCACGCGTCGCGTGTAGCCGACCCACGCCTCACCATCGGACGCCAACCCGGTAAAGAACGTCAGTTGCCCGTAGCGGCTGTTGGTCTGTGCCCAATAGCGTTTGCCGATCACTTCGTAACCGCGCAAATACGTGGTAGTGCCTACCGTCGCCACACTGTAGGCGTTGCCTAATGGGTCGACACAAGCGAGCAGGTTGGCGCTGCGCGTGCAGTTGGCCAGCAGGCTGGGTACCTGCGCGCAGGCCGGTCCAGCGGCAACCAATAACAAGGCGCACACCAAGTGTTTCATCGGGTTTCTCAAGGTCGGGAAGTATCCAAGCATTGCGCCCTTCGTCGTAGCGTTCAAGAGGGGATTGGCTTATTTGCATTGTTATACTATAACATTAAAACACAGCCTGACCCGTGAACCGCTCCCTATGACCAGACAAGACCTCTTGGCCCAGCCTCCCCTCGACTACATGAATGAAGCCCAACAAGGCTTCTTCCGCGAGTTGCTGCTGACTCAGCGTAATGAGCTGCAAGCACGCATTGATGCTGAGTTTCTGATGCTGCGTGAACAGGAAACCAACAGCGACCCAGCCGATGTCGGCAGCGCCGAAGAACAGCGCCAATGGCAACTGCGCCTGCTGGAACGCGAAAAGAAGCTGCTGGACAAGATCGACGACGCCCTCGAGCTGCTGGCCCGCGGTGAATACGGCTGGTGCCGCGAAACCGGCGAGGCCATCGGCCTACAGCGCTTATTGCTACGTCCTACCGCCACCCTGTGTATCGAAGCCAAAGAACGTGAAGAGCTGCGCGAACGCCATAAACGGGCGATTTGACCGGCCAACCCTGATGAGGAATACCTGATGCCCAATCGTCTCCCCGTGACTGTGTTGTCCGGCTTTCTCGGCGCCGGTAAAAGCACGCTGCTCAATTACGTCCTGCGCAACCGCGAAAACCTGCGGGTAGCAGTAATCGTCAACGACATGAGCGAAATCAACATCGACGGTAGCGAAGTCCAGCGCGACGTCACCCTCAACCGCGCCGAAGAAAAACTGGTGGAAATGAGCAACGGCTGCATCTGCTGCACCTTGCGGGAAGACCTGCTCGAAGAGGTCGGAAAACTCGCCAAGGAAGGTCGTTTCGATTACCTGCTGATCGAGTCCACCGGTATCTCCGAACCCTTGCCTGTGGCCGAGACCTTCACCTTTCGCGATGAAAACGAGCAAAGCCTGGCCGACATCGCGCGCCTGGACACCATGGTCACCGTGGTCGATGGCATGAACTTCCTGCTTGATTACCAAGCTGCTGAAAGCCTGGCGTCGCGCGGTGAAACCCTCGGTGAAGAGGACGAGCGTTCCATCACCGACCTGCTGATTGAGCAGATCGAATTCGCCGATGTGATCCTCATCAGCAAGATCGACCTGATCAGCAGCCGCGAACGCGAAGAGTTGATGGCGATCCTTGAGCGCCTCAACGCTCAGGCGGAAATCATCCCGATGGTCATGGGCGAAGTGCCGTTGTACAAGATCCTCAACACCGGCCGTTTCGACTTCGAGCGCGCCGCCCAAGCGCCAGGCTGGTTGCAGGAACTGCGCGGCGAGCACGCGCCGGAAACCGAAGAATACGGCATTGCTTCCACGGCCTACCGGGCGCGCCGTCCCTTTCATCCACAGCGTTTTTTCGACTTTATCGACCGGCCCTGGGTGAACGGCAAATTGCTGCGTTCCAAGGGTTTTTTCTGGCTGGCCAGCAAGCATCAGGATGCGGGCAGTTGGTCCCAGGCCGGCGGTTTGATGCGCCATGGGTTCGCCGGTCGCTGGTGGCGCTTTGTGCCGAAAAGCCAGTGGCCTCAGGACGAAGAAAGTGTCGCGGCGATCATGGGCAACTGGCAACTGAGCACCGGTGACTGCCGCCAGGAACTGGTGTTTATCGGGCAGAACATCGACTTCATCCAAATGCGCACCGAGCTGGACGCCTGCTTGCTCACCGATGAAGAAATGGCCCTGGGCGTCGAAGGCTGGCGCCTGCTGGTCGATCCTTTCGGCCCTTGGTATGAGGAGGCAGCCGCCTGATGCTGGCCCCGGTGATTCCCCTGCGCCCCGTGATCCGCCAGACCCGCGGTGACACCCCTTTGGCGCTGTCCGACATCTTGGAAGATGGCGTTAACCTGGCCGTGTGGGAGCGGCAGTTGCCACTGCACATTGCTGAGTTCGGCGCCTTGCTGGTGGCACTGAACGAGCCGTTGGCTGATTCCATGGTCATCGAACTCAGCAACGAAGACGCCGTGCCCAACCTGCAGGGTTTGGCGTCCAGTTGCCGTGATCTTGAAGGCTATGAAGGCTTTATCGCCGATGTGTCGTGGCTGGTCAGCGCGTTCGCTTGCTTGCTGGGTGCCAAGCGCATTGGTGTGCGCCTCCGTCTGTTGGACAAGGCCATGTGTCCACGTTTTCACGTTGACCATGTGCCGGTGCGGTTGATCACCACCTATGCGGGGATCGGCAGCCAATGGTTGCGCGAAGGCGTGATGGACCGCCGCAAGCTTAGCCAACCGGATGCCGAGCCCAGCGAGCGTATCGAACAGATTCACTGCGGCGAAGTCGCCCTGCTGAAGGGCACCAAATGGCATGGCAATGAAGGTCATGGACTGATTCACCGTTCGCCTGCACTCGAGGCCGACGAGCGCCGATTGATCCTGACACTGGATTGGCTCGCATAACCGCGTAGGATCAAACGCTCTACACGGTCTGAACGATGCCCCTCATGCTGCAGAACATTCCTACCCATGTGATTGCCGGGCCCTTGGGGGCCGGCAAGACCAGCCTCATCAAACACCTGCTTGCCCAACGCCCGGCCAACGAGCGCTGGGCCGTACTGATCAACGAATTCGGGCAGATCGGCCTCGACGCAGCCTTGCTCACCCAGGATGACGAAGGCATTGCCCTGGGCGAAGTCGCCGGAGGCTGTCTGTGTTGTGTGAATGGTGCGCCGTTTCAGGTAGGACTGAGTCGTCTATTGCGTAAGGCCAGGCCTGACCGGCTGTTTATCGAACCATCGGGCCTTGGCCATCCGGCGCAGTTGCTCAAGCAGTTGCGGGAGGCGCCGTGGCAGGGCGTGCTGGCGGTCCAGCCCTGTGTGCTGGTGCTGGATGCCCAGGCGTTGGCAATGGGAAAACCCTTGCCAACAGCGCAACAGGAGGCGTTGACGAGTGCCGGGCTGTTGGTACTGAACAAGGATGAAACGCTGGACGCCGCACAGCGTCAGGCGATCGAACAGCGGCTACCGGACTCGCCGTTTTACTGGACGCGCCAGGCGCAATTACCGCTGGAGCAGCTACCCGGTTTGAATGCGCAGGCGCAGCGGGCTGTGGATAACTTCGAAGTGCCAGAAGGCCCAGGGCTGATGCCGGCACTCTGGAGCGATCCCACTCAACCCATTTGCCTGAGTCAGGCCCAGGAGGGCGGTTGGAGTATCGGCTGGCGCTGGCACTCGAGCCAGCAATTCGACGGGCAACGCCTGCATCAATGGATCGCAAGCCTTGAGTGGCTCCGCGCCAAACTGGTTATCCACAGCGCCGAAGGCTGGGTATCCACCAATGCTGTGGATAACGGCGAGCTCACGTGGCAGCCCAGCGAATGGCGTCGCGACTCGCGCATTGAATTGATTTTCAGCGAACCACAGGACGTGGCCGCCTTGCAGGCCGCATTGGCAGCCTGCCGTTACTGACGGTTCTTGGTCGCGTGGTCCTGGCGCCACTGACTCAGTTCGATCACCTCGGCGCTGGGCAACGGCTCCTTGATCTCGAACGGGTAGGGCGCCAGTTCGATCTGCGCGCTGTGAGCGCCGAACTGAGTGATCACGCCGGCGTGGCGGGTTTCGCCAGTCACCGTGAATTCAAAGTTGTAGATACGTGCCAGGCGTCGCCGACCATTGGCGTCCTTCACAAACCCGATACGCTTGAGCGCCACCGCGCCGTCGAGCAGCTCAATGTCAAGCTTTGCGCAATGCTGCCTGACCCGCTCCAGCGCCCGCTCGCGCAGGCCGTGGTTGTGCCACACCCAGGCTGCACCGGTCGCCAGCAGCATCAACACGAAGATATTTCCCAGGGTCAGCATGCGAAAGACTCCAACAAAGTGAGAGCAGCTTAACTGTGTCGCCGGTCTGTCGTACAGGCTGCGTTTAGTCGCATACTGCGCGGCCAGAATTTCAACGGCTTTACGGAAATCTCCCGCATGAAACGCACACCTCATCTGCTTGCGATCCAGTCTCATGTGGTCTTTGGCCACGCCGGAAACAGCGCCGCCGTGTTCCCCATGCAACGGGTCGGGGTGAACGTCTGGCCGCTGAACACGGTACAGTTCTCCAACCACACTCAGTATGGCCAGTGGGCAGGCGAAGTGTTGGCGCCGCAGCAGATTCCAGCGCTGGTGGAAGGCATCGCCGCCATTGGTGAATTGGGCAATTGCGACGCTATTCTGTCCGGCTATCTGGGCAGTGCGGATCAGGGACGGGCGATCCTGACCGGGGTGGCGCGCATCAAGGCCATCAACCCCAAGGCCCTGTATCTGTGCGATCCCGTAATGGGTCACCCGGAGAAAGGTTGCATCGTGCCGCAGGAAGTCAGCGATTTCCTGCTGGACGAAGCCGCGGCCATGGCCGACTTCTTGTGTCCCAACCAGCTGGAACTGGACAGCTTTGCCGGGCGCAAGCCGCAGTCACTGTTCGATTGCCTGGCCATGGCCAAGGCGCTGCTGGAACGCGGGCCTAAAGCCGTATTGGTTAAGCACCTGGATTACCCCGGCAAGCTACCGGACGGTTTCGAGATGCTACTGGTGACCTCTGAAGGCAGCTGGCACTTGCGCCGACCACTGCTGGCGTTTCCGCGTCAGCCCGTGGGCGTGGGCGACCTGACCTCGGGGCTGTTCCTGGCGCGGGTACTGTTGGGCGACAGCCTGTTAGCGGCGTTCGAGTTCACCGCTGCAGCGGTGCATGAAGTGCTGCTGGAAACCCAGGCTTGCGCCAGTTATGAACTGGAGCTGGTGCGTGCTCAGGACCGTATCGCCCATCCCCGCGTGCGGTTCGAGGCGACGCCGATCAGCCTGTGATTACGCGTCTGCCTTGATTTCCTGGTAGCGTTTTTCCAGCTCCTGGCGGATCTGCCGGCGCTGCTGTGCCTGAACGAACCGGCGCTTATCTTCGCTGTTCTGCGGCTGCAGCGGCGGCACGGCGGCCGGTTTGCGCTGGTCGTCCACGGCCACCATGGTGAAGAAGCAGCTGTTGGTGTGGCGCACCGAGCGTTCGCGGATGTTCTCGGTCACCACCTTGATGCCCACCTCCATTGAGGTGTTGCCGGTGTAGTTGACCGACGCGAGGAAGGTCACCAGCTCGCCGACATGGATCGGCTCGCGAAAAATCACCTGATCCACCGACAACGTGACGACATAGCGACCTGCATAACGGCTCGCGCAGGCGTAGGCCACTTCGTCGAGGTACTTGAGCAGGGTGCCGCCGTGGACATTGCCTGAGAAGTTGGCCATATCAGGGGTCATCAATACCGTCATCGACAGCTGGGCATTTCCGGGTTCCATAGCACACTCACGGGTTGTAGGCATTGGTTGGGGGGCACCTCTGCGGGTGCTGGAATCTTTGCTGCGCCTTCTTTAACGGGACGCCGGTGGTCGGCTTGCCGTCACGCGCGTACCGATCTGTTTCCATATATTGCACCGGCTTTCTGCTGGAAGTCGCGGTGTTAACCTTCAAAAGCCCATCTCAGGGCATTTCTTACGATCAATGTCGACTTTTCCTTGCGCTTTGCGACAGTTCAAAAGCGCGGGCGGAAGTGGGAAAAGCGCCAGCACCCCTCAAGGAGCCCCTCGCCATGCACGCCATCAGCTTTATCCAGGATTTGGCCGTGATCATGTTGGTGGCCGGGGTTGTCACCATCCTGTTTCACCGCCTCAAGCAGCCGGTAGTGCTGGGCTATATCGTCGCCGGGTTCATCATCGGCCCTCACACCCCGCCGTTCGGCCTGATCCATGATGAGGACACCATCAAGACCCTCGCTGAGCTGGGGGTGATCTTCCTGATGTTCTGCCTGGGCCTGGAGTTCAGCCTGCGCAAGCTGTTCAAGGTCGGCGCCACGGCGTTTATCGCAGCCTTCCTGGAGATCATTCTGATGATCTGGATCGGCTATGAGATCGGCCGCTGGTTTGATTGGAACACCATGGACTCGCTGTTCCTCGGCGCAATCCTGGCGATTTCCTCCACCACCATCATCGTCAAGGCGCTCAATGACCTGAAGATGAAAAACCAGCGCTTCGCCCAGCTGATTTTCGGTGTGCTGATCGTCGAGGACATCCTTGGCATCGGCATCATCGCCTTGTTGTCGAGCATTGCCGTCAGTGGCACGGTCAGCTCCGGCGAGGTGTTTTCCACGGTCGGCAAGCTTTCGCTGTTCATGATCGTAGCGCTGGTTATCGGTATTTTGCTGGTGCCGCGCTTGCTGGCCTACGTGGCCAAGTTCGAAAGCAACGAGATGTTGCTGATCACCGTACTGGGCCTGTGTTTCGGTTTCTGCCTGCTGGTGGTCAAGCTGGAATACAGCATGGTGCTGGGCGCGTTCCTGATCGGCGCGATCATGGCCGAATCCCGTCAGTTGATTAAGATCGAGCGCCTGATCGAGCCGGTTCGCGACATGTTCAGCGCCATCTTCTTTGTTGCTATTGGCTTGATGATCGACCCGCAGATCCTGCTGCAATATGCCTGGCCAATTGCGGTGATTACCGTGGCTGTGGTGTTGGGCAAGATGTTGTCCTGCGGCCTAGGGGCATTTATTGCCGGCAATGACGGTCGTACCTCACTGCGTGTGGGCATGGGTCTGTCACAGATTGGTGAGTTTTCCTTCATCATCGCGGCCCTGGGGATGACGCTGCAGGTAACTAGTGATTTCCTTTATCCCGTCGCCGTGGCGGTTTCAGCGATTACCACGCTGCTCACGCCGTACCTGATTCGTGGCGCAGACCCATTGTCCTTGAAGATTGCAGCGATCATGCCTCAACGTATGAGCCGAGTGTTCGGCATGTACGGCGAATGGTTGCGCAGTATCCAACCTCAAGGCGCGAGTGCGATGCTGGCGTCGATGATCCGCAAGATCATCCTGCAAGTAGGGGTGAACCTGGCGCTGGTGGTGGCAATCTTCTTTGCCGGCAGCTTTTTCGCAGCGCGCATTGGCGGGTATCTGGAGGGCTGGATCAGTGATCCAAGTTGGCAGAAGGCATTGATCTGGGGTGGGGCGTTGCTGTTGTCGCTGCCGTTTTTGATCGCGGCGTATCGCAAGCTCAAGGCGCTCTCGATGCTGCTGGCGGAAATGAGCGTGAAGCCGGAAATGGCCGGGCGGCATACCCAGCGCGTACGAAGAGTCATCGCGGAGTTGATCCCGATCCTTTCGCTGCTGGTAATCTTCCTGTTATTGGCAGCCTTGTCGGCCAGCATTCTGCCGACCAACAAGTTACTGGTACTGATCGCCGTGGTCACGGCGGCGGTAGCGGCTGTGCTCTGGCGGTGGTTCATCCGCGTGCATACGCGGATGCAGGTCGCCTTGCTGGAGACGCTGGATAACCACAAGGACACGCCGGAGCACTAAGCGCCTGGTGTGGACTCAGCTTTCCAGCCAGACATCCCGCGCCCAGTGCCACACCGATTCCCAGGTTTCCTCGGTGACGAGTTCTTCTTCTGCGGACCACAGCACCACAGTGCCGTCTTCCTCAACGCAGTAGTAGTCGTCGCCGTCCTGGCAGATCGGGATCAGGCTACGATCAACACCGGCGTCCCAGGCGTTGGCGGCAACGTCCGGCAGGTAGGTGTGAGATTGCGGGTCGGTGACGGTCACCGGCTCCAGGCTGCCGTACACCACGTCGCTGACGGTCAGCAGGAATTCACGGAAGACAAACGGGATGTCGATGAACAGTTGTTCCTCGATTTCCACCAACAGGTCTTCGTCAGGCAGCTCCAGCGGAACCGGGACCGGTTCGTTGGCTTCACGCAATTGTTCGATGATTTCTTCCACGGCCGGGATCCTCTTGCTAAATGGCGCGGTTTATAGGGGCGTTTTATACAGTAGCTCGCTATAAGTGCAACCGTGAAATAGAAAACCCCGGACAGGTCCGGGGTTTTTTGTATCTGCGTGCTAAGCGTGCAGGGATCAGCCGTTCTGGCGGATACCGGCGACCAGCCAAGGCTGGTTGTCGCCCTGAGCACGTTCCATGTTCCAGCTTTCGCTGAATACTTCGCCCTGGTCGAAACGCGAGGTCTTCGACACACCGCTGAAGGTCAGGGTGGCGATGGTCTTGTCGGCGCGATCATCCACACCTTCCAGCTGGACGCGCAGGTCGTCGATATAGGTCGACTGGAAGCCGTCGCCCAGGTCGGCGCGTTCGCGCTTGAGGAACTCCAGCAGTTGCGGGGTCACGAACTCGGAGATCTTATCCATTTCGTTGGCGTCCCAGTGTTGCTGCAGGGACTGGAAGTGGCTGCGGGCCGCTTCCACGAAACGTTCTTCGTTGAACCAGGCTGGCGCGTTGATCACTGGACGGGCAGCAGCAGGTGCTGCCGAACCGCCAAAGATCGAGCCCATGGCTGGCTTTTGCTCGAACACTTCACGCTGCATCGGCGCGCCGGCTGGAGCCAGGTGCTCCTGCTGCTTGCGGCGACGGGCGGCGATAAAGCGGAAGATCACAAAGGCAATGACCGCCAGGATCAGCATGTCGAAGATCTGCATGCCCTGGAAGCCGCCGCCCATGAACATGGAAGCGAGCAGGCCACCAGCGGCGATACCGGCCAGAGGGCCCAACCAGCGCGAAGCACCGCCGGCCTTGGCTGCGGCACCGGCAGCACCGGCTGCGCCTGCGGTAGCCGCAGCACCGCCGGCACCGGCGGATGGTGCCATTTGGCTGGTCTGGTGAGTCGGTGCTGCCCCCGAACTTTTGCCGCCACCGAAGCGCTTGGCGTTGGCGTCGATGCTCATCGTCAGGCCGATGCACAACGCCATGGCGATGCTAAGAAAACGTTTCATAAAGGGAATTCCCATTTGTGGATTGCACGCGCGCCATGTTGCACAGGTGTAGTGACAGTGGCTAGCGGCATAATGTTTCGGGCTTTTGCGTAAGACCGATTCCGAAGGGTCTGTAGGACTTATTAAACATATTGGCCCGCGCTCGTTAAAAACAAGGGCGGGCCAATAAGCTTCATGTAGGTAAATGTTTCAAATGGCTTCGAGTTTCGCGTAACCCATCATCAGCCACTTGCTGCCTTCGGCGAAATTCACCTGCACCCGCGCCTGGGCACCCGCGCCTTCGAAGTTGAGGATGACACCTTCGCCGAACACTGAATGCCTGACCTGCTGGCCAAGACTGAACTGGGTTTCCGGAATCTCGGAGCCAGCAAACAAGGTGCTGGAGTTCTGCTGCTGGCCGCCGCCGAACGGGCGGCTGACGCTGTTGGACAGGCGCACTTCCTGGATCAGACCCTTCGGCACTTCACGTACGAAGCGCGACACCTTGTTGTAGGTCTCGCTGCCGTACAGGCGTCGGGTCTCGGCGTAGGTCATCACCAGGTTCTGCATGGCACGGGTGATACCCACATAGGCCAGGCGGCGCTCTTCCTCAAGACGGCCGGGTTCTTCCAGGCTCATCTTGTGGGGGAACAGGCCTTCTTCCATGCCCACCAGGAACACATACGGGAATTCCAGGCCCTTGGCGCTGTGCAAGGTCATCAGCTGGATGCTGTCTTCATGCTCATCGGCCTGGGTATCACCGGCTTCCAGCGATGCATGGCCGAGAAACGCAGCCAGTGGCGTCAGCTCTTCGTCTTCCTCGGTGTTTTCGAACGCGCGAGCGGCGCTGACCAGTTCCTCAAGGTTCTCTACCCGGGCCTGGCCTTTCTCGCCTTTTTCCGCTTCGTGGTAGGCGATCAGCCCGGACTGCTCGATTACGGTCTGGGTCATCAAGTGCAGGGGCATTTCCGCGCACTTGGCCGCCAGGTTCTCGATCAGCTCGACAAACACATTCAGTGCGCCCGCTGCACGGCCGGTCAGGCCTTTATTGACGATGAGCAAGCGCATGGCTTCCCACATCGACACATCGGCATGGCGCGCGTGGTCGCGAATCGCTTCGACGGTTTTCTCGCCGATGCCACGGGCCGGGATATTGATCACCCGCTCCAGCGCCGCATCGTTGCCGCGACCTTCCAGCAAACGCAGGTAGGCCATGGCGTTCTTGATTTCCGCGCGTTCGAAGAAGCGCTGGCCGCCGTAGATGCGGTACGGGATACGTTCGCGCAGCAAGGCTTCTTCCAAGACCCGCGATTGGGCGTTGGAGCGATACAGAATTGCGATGTCACTGCGCGCCAGGCCGGTTTTCAGCGCGCTTTCGATGGTTTCCACCACGTAGCGCGCTTCATCGTGCTCGTTGAACGCCGCATACAGGTTGATCGCCTCGCCTTCGCCGCCGTCGGTCCACAGCTCTTTGCCCAGGCGTCCGGTGTTATTGGCGATCAAGGCGTTGGCGGCCTTGAGGATCCCGGCGGTGGAGCGGTAATTCTGCTCCAGGCGAATGGTGACCGCGTCCGGGAAGTCTTCGGAATACTGGTAGATGTTCTCGATTTTCGCGCCACGCCAGCCGTAGATCGACTGGTCGTCGTCGCCCACCACCATCAGGCTGTCGCCGCCCTTGGCCAGCAGGCGCAACCAGGCGTACTGCACGGCGTTGGTGTCCTGGAACTCGTCCACCAGGATGTGCCGGAAGCGTTTCTGGTAGTGCGCCAGCAAACCTGGGTTGTCGCGCCACAGGTCGAGGGCGCGCAACAGCAGTTCGGAGAAGTCGATGACCCCGGCGCGCACGCAGGCGGCCTCGTAGGCTTCATAAATGCTGCGCATGGTAGCGAGGAACAGATCGCCGCTGGCCTGGATGTGTTGCGGGCGCAGGCCTTCGTCTTTCTGGCCGTTGATGAACCATTGCGCCTGGCGCGCCGGCCAACGCTGCTCGTCGAGGCCCAGTTCGCGAATCACCCGCTTGACCAGGCGTTGCTGGTCATCACTGTCGAGGATCTGGAAGGTCTGGGCCAGGCCCGCTTCCTGCCAGTGTGCTCGCAACAGGCGGTGTGCCAGGCCGTGGAAAGTGCCCACCCACATGCCGGCCGGGCTGATGCCCATCAACTGCTCGATGCGGTGGCGCATCTCGGCAGCGGCCTTGTTGGTGAAGGTCACCGACAGGATGGAATGCGGGGACGCGTTTTCGACCTGGATCAACCAGGCGATACGGTGCACCAGCACTCGGGTTTTACCGGAGCCAGCACCGGCCAGGACCAACTGACGGCCAACGGGGGCCGCTACGGCCTGGCGTTGGGCATCGTTGAGGGAGTTCAGCAAAAGGGAGAGATCATCGCGCATCGGCGCATTCTATGGCCCCCGGGGGAGTGGGGCAAATACCAATGCCGGGTGGTCGATGGAAAACCCTCAGGGTGATGACCGGTCGGTCAATGGCCGCAGCCCGCGCGGCGTCTCGCTCAAGCCGTCTGGCCCCGATGTTTGCGCGGCATGACGGTGCAGTTTTTATGACGTTGAGCAGTTTGGCCCAGGCGCTTGCTTGTGTATGCTCCGTCGACGTTTCGGGCTCACCATTATAAGAACACTGCCTATGACCCTCAGCACCGACCTGCTCGGCCCCTCGGCGGCCCCCACGCAGGCTCTTCGCAAACACTACGCCACGGAGATGACGGTCGAGCGCACACGCCTGCTGTATCAGGGCTCGCTGTTGCCGACCCTGTTGATGCTGGTCAATGGCCTGGTCTGCGCCTGGCTGTTGTGGAACCCAAAGCAATACCTGCTGGACAGCATCTGGCTGGTCTGGCTGCTGGCCCTGGTGGCGATGCGTGTGATCCAGGTGGCGGCGTTCGACTCGGCCATCCCTAGCCGCCAGGCGCAGCCGGTGTGGCGACGCATGTTCATGCTTGGCTCGGCGGTCAGTGGCCTCACCCTGGCCACTGCCGCCATCGCGCTGGTGCCAGCGGATAGCTTCATGCAGCAGGCCTGGGTGTTCGGTCTGATTGGCGCGGCGACGCTGTCGGCCAGCGTAGCCTATGCCGTGAGCCTGCCAGCGTTCCTGTCTTTCGCCTTACCGTGCCTGGTGCCGGCCATCATTTACCTGTTTTGGACTGGCGACCCACAGCAACGCGGTTGGGGCGTACTCGGCCTGATTCTGCTGGCGTCCTTGAGTCTGGTGGCGTGGCAGGTTAATCGCCTGATCCAGCGCGGGCTGCTGCGGCGCTTCCAGAACCAGGCGTTGATCGAGCATCTGCAGCAGGCACAACAGCGCAGCGAGCAACTCAATCAGGAGTTGGTGCGCGAAGTCGAACAACGCCGTCAGGTCGAGCAAGAACTGCGCGAAGCCCAGATCGGCTTGCAGGACCGCGTGGCCCAACGCAGTCAGGAACTGGACGCCACCAACCTGGCCCTGAATAAAAGCGAAGCGCGCCTGGCCATGGCGCTGCAAGCCAGTGAACTAGGCCTGTGGGACTGGAACCTGCAAACCGATGAAGTGCACCACACCCAGCTCAAGGAGCTGTTCGGCCTGGAGCCGGAATACGTCACGGCGATGCTCAGCCACCTCAAGCCGCGCCTGCATCCCGAAGACCTGCCGCTGCTCAAGCGTGCCTTGGTGGAGCACCTCAAGGGTCGCAGCGAGGACTACCAGGTGGAATACCGCGTGCGCCACGGCGATGGGCACTGGGTGTGGATCGAAGACCGTGGCCGCGCTGTAGAGCGCGCGCCCAGTGGGCGGGTCACACGGATGCTCGGTACACGCCGCGATATCAGCGCCGGCAAGGCCTTGGAGGAACAACAGCGTTTGGCGTCGACGGTATTCGAGGCGGCCAGCGAAGGCATCGTGATCCTTGATCCGGATTACAAGCTGATTGCCGTCAACCAGGCGTTCAGCCGTGTCACCGGCTTTGAAACCGACGACATGATTGGCCGCAATGTAGTCGAGCTGCCCAGCAGCCGTGATGCCCGCCGCCACTTCCCGGTGATCCGCCAGGCGTTGCTCACCCACGGCACCTGGCAGGGCGAGTTGGTGGAGACGCGCAAGAACGGTGAGCTGTATCCGCAGTGGCTGCAATTGAATGTGGTGCGCGATATCCGCGGAAAAGTCAGTCACATTGTGGGCTTCTTCGCCGATCTATCGGCGCGGCGTGAGTCCGAAGAGCGCATGCGCTACCTCACTCATTACGATGAGTTGACCGGCTTGGCCAATCGCTCGCTGTTCCGCGAACGGCTGCGCGAAGCCCACCAGCGGGTCCGCCAGGGCGGGCGCAGCCTGGCGTTGCTGCACATCAACCTCGACCGCTTCAAGCTGCTCAATGACAGCCTCGGCCATGAAGTGGCCGACCAATTGCTGCAGAAAATGGCGCGTCGCCTGATCAATGCCTTGCCCGAGGCCGACACCATCGCGCGCCTGTCCGGGGACGAATTTGCCGTGCTGTTCGACGCCTATGGCAACCTGTCGAGCCTGGCGCGGGTCGCCACGCGGCTGCTGGCCAAACTGCGAGTGCCGGTGACGGTGGAAGGGCATGAGCTGGTAGTGAGTGCGTCGATGGGTGTCAGCCTGTTGCCGGACAACGCGCGGGAAATTTCCGCCCTGGTCAGCCAATCCAATATGGCCATGCAACATGCCAAGCACCTGGGCGGCAATAACTTCCAGTTCTACACCGACAGCCTCCAAGCCAGCACGCTAGAGCGTTTGCAGCTGGAAAACCATCTGCGCAAGGCCATCGAAGAGCGCCAGCTCACGGTGTTTTACCAACCCAAACTGTGTCTGACCACCGGCAAGCTGAATGCCGCAGAGGCGTTAATCCGCTGGGAGCATCCACAGTGGGGCATGGTGCCGCCGGGGGACTTTATCGGCCTGGCCGAAGAGACCGGCTTGATCGTGCCACTGGGCGAATTCGTGCTGCGTGAGGCCTGCTGGCAGGCGTGTGAATGGCAGCGCCAGGGGCTGGCGCCGATCCGCGTGTCGGTGAACCTGTCGGTGCATCAACTGCGCCAGGGCAAGCTGGTCAGCCTGGTGCGCCAGGTGCTCGAAGAGACCGGCCTGGACCCGCAATACCTTGAGCTGGAGCTGACCGAAAGCCAATTGCTCGACAGCGTCGAGCACATCATCGCCACCTTCCAGCAACTGCGCGACCTGGGCGTGAAGCTGGCGATCGACGATTTCGGCACGGGTTATTCGTCCCTCAGCTACCTCAAACGTATCCCCGTGGACTACGTGAAGATCGACCAGACCTTCATCCGTGGGCTCGGCCAGGGGCGTGAAGACGCCGCCATCACCCGTGCCATCATCGCCATGGCCCATGGGCTGGCGCTCAAGGTGGTGGCCGAAGGCGTTGAAGATCAGCAGCAGTTGGATTTCCTGCGTGGGGAGCGGTGCGACGAAGTGCAGGGCTATTTGATCAGCCGGCCGATGCAGGCCGAAGGGCTGGCAGATTTGTTACGGAAAAATGCAGATTTTCCCTAGCGATGCCTGGGGCGCCCCTGTGGCTACAACTCGGCTGCCCTTAGATTCAAAGGGGAGCAGGGCGATTTAGTGATGCGTCGGACGGGCAAAACGACAATTCTTGTAGTATAACTACAAACTTGCTACATCCCTGGCCCTGCCCATAACAAGAGTCCTGCCCTTTGAACCTGTTGCAACATATCGCCCAGTCGCGCCACCTGTTACGCAAATCGGAACTCAAGGTTGCCGATCACGTGCTGCTTGACCCTGCGGCTGTGATGCACAGTTCCATGGCGGACCTCGCCCATAGCGTGGGCATCAGTGAGCCGACTATCGTGCGCTTCTGCCGCGCTATCGGTTGCTCCGGGTTCCAGGACTTGAAACTCAAGCTGGCCCAAAGCCTGGCCGCTGGTGCGAGCTTTGGCCAATTCGCGATCCATGAAGACGACTCCGTCGCCGACTACAGCCTGAAAATCTTCGATACCACCCTGCACACGCTGATGGAAGTACGCGAGAAGCTTGACCCGGTGGAGTTGCAAAAGGCCGTGACGGCCATGTCCCAGGCTCAGCGCGTCGAGTTTTATGGCTTTGGTGCTTCCGGCGCGGTGGCTGCCGATGCTCAGCACAAATTCTTCCGCTTGCTGCTTACCGCCGCGGCCTACAGCGACCCGCACATGCAGGCAATGTCAGCAGTGACCTTGAAGCCTACGGATGTGGCCATCTGCATTTCCCAGTCAGGCCGCTCCAAAGACCTGCTGATCACCGCCAACCTGGTGCGTGAAAGTGGCGCTTCGCTGATCACCCTGTGCCCGAGCCAGACGCCGTTGGCGGAACTGTCCACGGTCAACCTGGCGATCGATGTGCACGAAGACACCGAGATCTACACCCCGCTGACTTCGCGCATTGCCCACCTGGTGGTGATCGACGTGCTGGCGATGGGCGTCGCCATGGCGCGCGGGCCGAGCCTGGTCAACCACCTCAAGAGCGTGAAGCGCAGCTTGCGCAGCCTTCGCCTGTCACCGAAATCCGTCAAAGCATTGGATGATTGATCAAACTTTCATCAGTTTGTAATCCCCGCGCCGCCAAACCGTCATCGCCCAGGGCCATCCTGAACTCCCCGTACTCGCATTGGGAGACTCCAAATGGCCCGGACCTACGAAGACAGCAACAGCTCCGTCAAAACCCGTCGTCAGCAGGAAGACCAACGCCGCATGGCGTTCCGTCGCGCAATCGAAGACCGTTGCGAGGAGCGCCAACTGCTCCAGAGCATCAGTGACTACCCGGAACTCCACTGGCAGGCACCCGCGGCTGCCCAGCGAAACGCTCAGCCAGTGCGCTGATCTGCACCCGCTCGCTGCGGATAAAGCCCAGGAACGCATGGGCCACCGGTGACAGGCGCTTGGCCTTGGCCTGCACCAGGCACCAACTGCGGTACAGCGGCAGCTCTTCCACCGGCAGCTCCTTGAGCCCGCCGGTGGCCAGTTCCATGTTGACCGCGTGACGCGTCAGTAGGGCCACGCCCAATCCCGCGCATACACATTCCCGCTGCGCCTCGGCGGAGGCCACTTCCACCGTCTGGGTGAAGTGCACGCGTTTTTCTTTGAAATATTCTTCGCACGCCAGTCGCGTGCCGGAACCGGGTTCGCGCAGCAGCAGCGTGTAAGGCTCAAGGTCCTGCAGTCGCAGTGGCCCTTGCAGGCTCAGCGGGTGGTCGGGCGGCGCCACCGCAACGATCGGGTTGTTGAGGAAGGGTAGGAATTCCAGGCCCATGTCCTGAGGCACCATCGACATGATCACCAAGTCATCGCGGTTGTCCGAAAGCCTGCGAATCACCTGGGCGCGGTTTACCACCGTGAGGTGCAACTGCACCTCTGGATGCTGGCGCTTGAAGGCTGCAAACAGGTGGGGCACGAAGTACTTGGCGCTGGATTCAATCGCCAGCTTCAACTGGCCTTGCAGCGAGCCCTGCATGTCCGAGAGCTGCATATCGAGGTTTTCCAGGCGCCCGAAAATATCGCGACTGGCCCGCTGCAAGGCTTCGGCGGCTTCGGTCATGTAGAGCTTTTTGCCGACATAATCGAATAGTGGCTGGCCAATCAGCTCTTCCAACTGGCGAATTTGTAGGCTAACGGCTGGTTGTGTGAGGGACATTTCCTCAGCTGCGCGGCTGTAGGAGCGCAAATCGCAGACCTCATGGAAGATCTGCAGTTGGCGCAATGTCAGCCGCATCAATGACTTACGCAAAATTATTCTCCTCCCCCCAGGCCGTTCGGCTAACTATAAGTCTTTACTTATGCGCAACCCAATAATTATTGATTTTTGTTAATCCCTCAGCGGGCTTAGTGTGTGTCTCGCGACTGTCATGAAACATTTGGTCACGCGCCGACCCGGATCCAGCGGGTCAAAGAACGCAGCAATCGGCTCAAGGGAATTTCCAAGTGATAAAAAAGATCCTGATCGCCAACCGTGGTGAAATTGCCGTACGTATCGTGCGTGCCTGCGCCGAGATGGGCATTCGCTCGGTCGCGGTCTACTCCGACGCCGACCGGCACGCGTTGCACGTCAAACGTGCCGACGAAGCCCACAGCATTGGTGCCGAGCCCCTGGCCGGTTACCTGAACCCGCGCAAGCTGGTGAACCTAGCGGTGGAAACCGGCTGTGACGCGCTGCACCCTGGCTACGGCTTTCTGTCGGAAAACGCCGAACTGGCGGACATCTGCGCTGAACGCGGTATCAAATTCATCGGCCCGTCGGCGGAAGTGATTCGCCGCATGGGCGACAAGACCGAAGCGCGCCGCAGCATGATCAAGGCCGGTGTGCCGGTCACGCCGGGCACCGAAGGTAACGTTGCGGACATCCATGAGGCGCTGACCGAAGGCGACCGCATCGGTTATCCGGTGATGCTCAAAGCCACCTCCGGTGGTGGCGGCCGTGGTATCCGCCGTTGCAACAGCCGCGAAGAACTTGAGCAAGCCTTCCCCCGCGTCATCTCCGAAGCCACCAAGGCCTTTGGTTCGGCGGAAGTGTTCCTGGAAAAATGCATCGTCAATCCCAAGCACATCGAGGCGCAGATCCTCGGCGATAGTTTTGGCAACGTAGTGCACTTGTTCGAACGCGACTGCTCGATCCAGCGCCGAAACCAGAAGCTCATCGAAATCGCCCCAAGCCCGCAACTGACCCCGGAACAGCGCGCCTACATCGGTGACCTGTCGGTACGCGCCGCCAAGGCCGTGGGCTACGAGAACGCCGGCACCGTGGAATTCCTGCTCGCCGAGGGCGAGGTGTACTTCATGGAGATGAACACCCGGGTGCAGGTGGAACACACCATCACCGAAGAAATCACCGGAATCGATATCGTCCGCGAACAGATCCGCATCGCCTCGGGCTTGCCGCTGTCGGTGAAACAGGAAGACATCCAGCACCGTGGTTTCGCCTTGCAGTTTCGTATCAACGCCGAAGATCCGAAGAACAATTTCCTCCCGAGCTTCGGCAAGATCACCCGTTACTACGCGCCTGGCGGTCCCGGTGTGCGTACCGACACGGCTATCTATACCGGCTACACCATCCCGCCGTTCTACGACTCCATGTGCCTGAAGCTGGTGGTGTGGGCGTTGACCTGGGAAGAAGCCATGGACCGCGGCCTGCGTGCCCTGGACGACATGCGCCTGCAAGGCGTGAAGACCACCGCCGCCTATTACCAGGAAATCCTGCGCAACCCGGAATTCCGCAGTGGCCAGTTCAACACCAGTTTCGTGGAAAGCCACCCTGAGCTGACCAACTACTCGATCAAGCGCAAACCCGAAGAGCTGGCCCTGGCCATCGCTGCCGCCATCGCCGCCCACGCAGGCCTGTGAGGAATATAACAATGAGCAAGAAGATCTTCGTAACCGACACCATCCTGCGCGACGCCCACCAATCGTTGCTCGCGACGCGCATGCGCACTGACGACATGCTGCCGATCTGCGACAAGCTCGACAGAGTCGGCTACTGGTCCCTTGAAGTCTGGGGCGGCGCGACCTTCGACGCCTGCGTGCGCTTCCTCAAAGAAGACCCGTGGGAGCGCCTGCGCAAACTGCGCGCTGCGTTACCCAACACTCGCCTGCAAATGCTGCTGCGCGGCCAGAACCTGCTGGGCTACCGCCACTACAGCGACGACGTGGTCAAGGCATTCGTGGCCAAGGCTGCGGTGAATGGCATCGACGTGTTCCGCATTTTCGACGCGATGAACGACGTGCGTAACCTGCGCGTGGCCATCGAAGCGGTGAAAGCCGCCGGCAAACATGCCCAAGGCACCATCGCCTATACCACCAGCCCGGTGCACACCGTCGAGGCCTTCGTGGCCCAGGCCAAACAACTGGAAGCCATGGGCTGCGACTCGATTGCGATCAAGGACATGGCCGGTCTGTTGACCCCTTACGCTACCGGCGAACTGGTCAAGGCGCTGAAGGCCGAGCAGACCCTGCCAATCTTTATCCACTCCCACGACACCGCCGGCCTGGCCGCAATGTGTCAGCTCAAGGCCATCGAAAACGGTGCCGATCATATCGACACCGCGATCTCCAGCTTCGCCTGGGGCACCAGCCACCCAGGGACCGAGTCGATGGTCGCCGCCCTCAAAGGCAGCGAGTTCGACACCGGCCTGAGCCTGGAACTGCTGCAAGAGATCGGCCTGTACTTCTACGCGGTGCGCAAGAAGTACCACCAGTTCGAAAGCGAATTCACCGCCGTCGACACCCGTGTGCAAGTCAACCAGGTGCCGGGCGGGATGATTTCCAACCTCGCCAACCAGCTGAAAGAGCAGGGCGCTCTCAACCGCATGAGCGAAGTGCTGGCCGAAATCCCACGTGTGCGTGAAGACCTCGGCTTCCCGCCGCTGGTGACGCCGACTTCGCAGATCGTCGGCACCCAGGCGTTCTTCAACGTGTTGGCCGGCGAGCGCTACAAGACCATCACCAACGAAGTGAAGCTCTACCTGCAAGGCGGCTACGGCAAGGCGCCGGGCACCGTGAACGAGAAACTGCGTCGTCAGGCCATCGGCAGCGAAGAGGTGATCGACGTACGCCCGGCCGACCTGCTCAAGCCGGAAATGACCAAGCTGCGCGGCGAAATCGGCGCCTTGGCCAAGTCCGAAGAAGACGTGCTGACCTATGCCATGTTCCCGGACATCGGCCGCAAGTTCCTCGAGGAGCGCGACGCCGGCACCCTGGCACCGGAAGTGCTGCTGCCGATCCCTGAGGCTGGCGGCGTGGCGCGTGCTGGTGGCGAAGGCGTGCCGACCGAGTTCGTCATTGACGTACACGGCGAAAGCTACCGCGTCGACATCACTGGTGTCGGCGTGAAGGCCGAAGGCAAGCGTCACTTCTACCTGTCCATCGACGGCATGCCGGAAGAAGTGGTGTTCGAACCGCTCAATGAATTCGTCAGCAGTGGCGGCAGCAAGCGCAAGCACGCCACCGAGCCGGGCCATGTCAGCACCGCGATGCCGGGCAATATCGTCGACGTGCTGGTCAAGGAAGGCGACGTAGTCAAAGCCGGCCAAGCCGTGTTGATTACCGAAGCCATGAAGATGGAAACCGAAGTGCAGGCAGCAATTGCCGGCAAGGTGACCGCTGTTCATGTGGCCAAGGGCGACCGGGTCAATCCTGGCGAAATCCTGATTGAAATCGAAGGCTGATACAGCCTTCGACACTACCGTTTAATCCTCGGGGGGGCAGGTGCTCCCCTTTTTTTCGCCCGGAGTTTGGTCAGAACCGCATCCGCCATTGCCCTATCAGGCCTTGACTGCTGCTGTTGGAGCCTTTTTCAGCGCTGTAGGCCAGGCCGACGGTGTGGTTTACCGAGAGCGCCAGATCCAGCCCGGCCTGCAGATTGAGGCTGTTGCGGTCCAGGGACGTGCCCTGGATTGTGAAGCCTTCAATGCCGCCGTGGCGAAAGGACTGGCGTACCTGGTTTTCGACATCGCCATAGAGGTGCTTCCAGCTTGTACTCAAATGGGGCGTGAGAGTCATCCGATTATCGAAGCGGTATACCGTGGCCAGGCGCAGGCCAGCAGTGCTGCTCAGGTTTTGCTGGATGTGTGCGGCGACGTTCAGCGCGGCCGGCCCGCCTTGCTCCTTGAAGCTGTCACGGCTATAGCGTTGGTAGCCAAGCCCGGCAAAGGGTTCGACGCTGGTGTCGTCGTTGCCCAATTGGTAACCCACTTCGCCGAAGATATTCTGGCTGTTGGCGTTGTAATGGCCCTTGAGCGTGTCCTTGTACCCCAGGATCTCGACGCCGCGCTTGTTTTGGCCGGCATGGCTGCTGTAGATCGCCCCAAGGCGCAACGCCAGCGGGCCATCCTGGCGCACGGCGTAACTTCCCAGGTGCCAACTGTCCAGGTCTGCGCTAAAACGCTGCGTATCAAAACGGCTGCTGGATTTTGCTCCCAGCACACCGACTCGCCAGGCGTGGTCGATTGACCAGTCGGCGCCCATTAAAACGCCCTGGTTGGCGGTATTCAGGCCGGCAGTACCGCGCTGGCTGTCAAGGCCGCCTTCGCTGCCGAGGTTTTTTACCCAGAAGTGGCCGTCGGTGTCGGTGGGCAGTTCGCGCAGGGTCGAGAGCACTCGGGCGCTGAGTTGCTGGGTGGTGCTCTGGGTAGCGGTCGCCAGGTTCGCATTTTGACTGCCGGCCAGTTGTTCAAGCGCCGCGCCGAACGCGCCGGGTTTCTGCGCGAGTTCGGTGTTGAGTTTTTCCAGGGCCTTGATTTGCTCGAAGCTCAGCTTTCCCGTCGTCCGCAGGCGAGCCAGTGCGGGCTCCAGAACCTTTGCTACCTGCAAGCCATTGTAGGTGGTGGCTTGCCGAGTGAGGTGACTGTCGATGGGGGACGTTTCAAGCTCGGGTAAGTAGGACCAGTCATCATCAAGCGCCTCGTAGGGTTGATTCCAATACGGCATGTACTCGATGTCGCCTCGCGCTTGGGCTTGTGGAAGGCTCGCGGTGGCGGCAAGGCTGATGCAGAGCACGATTTTGCGGGGGGATATGGGCATGGCTTCCCGACCTCTTGTGGATGAGGCCAGGAATTTATCGAGGTGACGGGAGGATAACTGTCAGGGCATTGGCCCGCGATTCGCGGGAGTTGTCCTTACCGGGAAGAGAATAAAAGCTTGATCTGGCCGCCAACGATCAACGGCTTCAGGCCCGGCACTGCGCGAGTGTTTTGAGCTGCCCATCACCCCGCTGATTCGCCTCCGACAACCAGGCTTCAAACCCCGCCCCAATCGCGGACCATTCGGAATCGAGTATCGAGTACCACGCCGTGTCCCGGTTCTGCCCCTTCACTACCATGTGCTGGCGGAACACGCCCTCGAAGCTGAACCCCAAGCGCTCTGCCGCGTACTTGGAGCGGGCGTTGCCGTTGTTGCACTTCCATTCCAACCGACGATAGCCCTGCTCGAATGCATACTTGGCCAGCAGATACACCGCTTCGGTGCTTTTCGGCGTGCGCTGCATGGGTGCACCGAAGGTAACGTGGCCGATTTCGATGCGACCTTGGGTGGGGACGATGGACATCAGGCTGAGGATACCTTGCGCTTGGCCGGTCGCACGGTCGATCACGCTGAAAAAGTAAGGGTCACTGTGGGATGCGTGATTTTTCAGCCACTCATTGAACACGCTGCGCTCCGGGAAAGGCCCGTAAGGCAGGTAATCCCACAGCTTGGGGTCGGCGCCGGGCCCCTGGAGTGCTTGGAACAGGTCGTCGCCATGGTGCGCCGGGTCTAGTTTCTCCAGGCGTATAAAGCGTCCTTCAAGCAGTTGCACAGTGGGCGCCGGGACGCCTTTCCAGTCGGCTAGGGAAGTGGACATGCTGCGCTCCTTAAAGACCTTTGCGAAATTGAATGAAACCCGGGCGTTCGGCGATGCGCTCGTAGAGTTGGATCGCGGTGGCGTTGGTCTCGTGGGTGAGCCAGTGGACCTTGCAGCAACCGTCGGCCTTGGCGGTGGCGTAGACGCACTCGATGAGCTTGCGGCCCACGCCGGTGCCACGTTGCGACGGGTCCACCAGCAGGTCCTGCAGGTAGCAGGAGTTCTCGATGCTCCAGTTGGAGCGGTGGTAGATGAAGTTGACCATGCCCACCGCCTTGCCGTCCTGCCAGGCCAGCGCCGAATGAGTCGGCTCATTGGCATCGATCAGGCGCAGCCAGGTGCTTTGGCTGACGGCATCCGGCAGTTCAGTGTTGTAGAACTTCAGATACGTCTGCCACAGCGACAACCACGCGGCGTGGTCAGCGGCGGTGACCTGACGGATATTGATCTGGCTCATTCTGGAACTCCTTGGGGAATAAAGCGGGCGAGGGTCTGGTCGCGAATATCCTGGCTGGCGCCCAGTCCTTCGCGAACACCCGCGATGTCGGCCGGGCTGCGGTTCTGGCTGAGTTTGCGTTTGCCGATCAGGCGCTCGATCGGCAGGGCAAAGCCGACGATGGCCTTGAGCATGCCGTCAATGTAGTCGGCCGGAGCGTCGCTGACTTTCCAAGGCTGGTCACGACTGCCTTCATGGCGGTCGGTCAATGCCTTGACCACACTGAGCAAGCGCTGGGCATCGGTGAACACCTCGGCTTTGCCGTAGGCATGCACGGCGATGTAATTCCAAGTGGGCACGACTTTTCCGTGTTCGGCTTTGGACGGGTAAAACGCCGGGCTGACGTAGGCCTCGGCACCGGCAAAGATCACCAGGGCTTCGCCGCCGCTTTGCAGGTCCTTCCACTGCGGATTGGCCTTTGCCAGGTGCCCGTAGAGCGTACCGTAGGCGCCTTCAGTGGGGTTGAGCAGCAGCGGCAAGTGGCTGGCCAGCAAGCCACGCTCACCGACCGTCACCAGCTGCGCCAGGCGGGTGTGCAGGATCAGTTGTTGCAATTCGGGCAAATCTTCAAGGGCAAACGCGCTGGGTGTGTACATGGAAATATTCCTTGGCGAATGCCTGCATCCTAGGCAGGCTAATGGTGTGTTGTAAGAGCCATCTAGCACTAATTTCATAGGTCCAATATGTCGCCCATCACGCCACCGTTATCGTTCAACCCCGCCGGTATCGAGCTGGACCGCCGTCAGGGGCTGACGCGGCAACTGTATGAAGCGTTGCGCCAGCGCGTGCTGGATGGGCGATTGGTCAGTGGGACGCGCCTGCCCGCCAGCCGCGACCTGGCGGCAGCGTTGTCGATCTCGCGTAACAGTGTGGTGCGGGCCTACGATCAGCTGTTCGCGGAAGGGTTTACCGAGAGCCGGGTAGGGGACGGTACTTACGTTGCTTTGCTGCCTGCCCCCAAAAAACTATCCACAAAAGTATCCACAGGGTTTTCAACAGGGTTATCCCCAACCTTATCCACAAAACGGGCGGATTTGCCCGAAGACCTGACCAGTGAAGTTATCCACAGCGCCGGTTTGGCTCGCATAAAAACCAACCACCTGTCACATCCACCATCGGGGCCACCACGGGCATTCCGGGTGGGCGTGCCGGCGTTCGATCTGTTTCCCTTTGAGGTCTGGGCCAAGCTGAATGGGGCTTTCTGGCGCAAGCCGGACCTGGAGCAACTGTGTTACGGCGACCCTGCGGGTGACGCTCGCCTGCGCGGTTTGATCGCGGCGTACCTGCTCAGCTCGCGGGGCATGCAGTGCACCGCTGAGCAAATAGTGATCACCAGTGGCGCGCAGCAGGCCATCAGCCTTTGTGCACAGCTGCTGGTGGAGCCCGGGGACGGTGTGGCTGTGGAAAACCCCGGCTACCGTGCGGCAGGTCATGCGTTCGCCTTGGCCGGTGGGCAGTTGCACGGTGTACCGGTGGACGGCGAAGGTCTTGATTACCAAGTGCTCAACCGTTTGCAGGGTTGTCGTGTGGCTTACGTCACACCTTCGCACCAGTACCCGCTGGGCGTGGTCATGAGCCTGGCGCGACGCCTGGAATTGCTGGCCTGGGCTGAACGCACGGATGGCTGGATCATCGAGGACGATTACGACGGTGAGTACCGCTACACCGGTGCGCCGCTGTCGCCGCTGGCTGCCCTGGATCACAGCGGTCGGGTGCTGTATGTCGGCACCTTCGGCAAAGTGGCTTTTCCGGCATTGCGCCTTGGCTACCTGGTGTTGCCGCCGGGCCTGGTGGACGCCTTCGCCCGGCGTCGCGCGGTGGACATGCGCCACTCCGAGGTCAGCACCCAGGCAGTGATGGCTGAGTTCATGGCCGCCGGGCATTTCCAGCGGCATATCCGGCGTATGCGGCGGGCGGCGTTGAGTCGGCGCAACACGCTGCTTGCCGATTGGCCCCAAGGTCTTCCCGGCGTTGGCGAGCTGCCGAATGTCGCGGCAGGGCTGCACCTCACTGTGCGGGTGGACAGCCTGGCTCGCGAACAGCAACTGCTTGAGCAAGCGAGCACCGCCGATGTCGAGGTCAACGGCCTGAGCAGCTACTGGCTGACGGATTCCACCGTGCCGGCGGATCAGCGCGCCGGCCTGGTGCTGGGGTTTGCTGCTGTACCCGAGCCGGCGATTTGCCAAGCGTTGCAGCGGCTACGCAAGGCCTGGGGTGCTTGAATGGAAGCAGTGGCGCCAGCTAGGTGAGCAGCCCGGTCTGACGGTTCAGGTCCCGGCTTTGATCTTGGTCCAGGCTCGTGTCCTTGCGCGCTCGGCTTTGCTACCTAACGGTTTCAGGGTATAGAGCGTGGCCATCGCCGCATCGGTAGGGTATAGGTTGGGGTTGTTGCGGATGGCCGGGTCGACCTGCTCGGTTGCGTCCTTGTTTGGGTTGGGGTAGCCGACAAAGTCACTGATCGGCGCGATGACCTGGGGTTGCAGCAGGTAGTTGATAAAGGTGTAGGCGTCCTGCGCATTCTTAGCCCCCTTGGGGATCGCGAGCATGTCGAACCAGATGGGCGCGCCTTCCTTGGGCAGACGCATGTCAACGACTACGCCGTTCTTGGCTTCCTTGGCCCGATTGGCCGCTTGGGAAAAGCTGCCCGAGTAACCAACGGCGACGCAGATATCACCGTTGGCGATATCTGCCATGTATTTGGACGAGTGGAAATAGGTGATGTAGGGGCGGATCTTCAGCAACAGCGCTTCGGCTTTTTCATAGTCCTTTGGGTTGCTGCTGTTGGGGTCCAGGCCCAGGTGTTGCAGGGCCAGGGGCAGGATCTCCGATGGCGAGTCCAGCAGGGCTACGCCGCACTGCTTGAGTTTGCTGATGTTCTCTTCCTTGAAGATCAGGTCCCAGCTGTCCACCGGCGCGTTATCACCCAGCGCCGCCTTGATCTTGGCCGGGTTGAAGCCGATCAGGATGGTGCCGTACATGTAGGGTACGGCGAATTTATTGCCGGGGTCGTTGGCCTCGATCAGCTTCATCAGCTTGGGGTCGAGGTGGTTCCAGTTGGGCAACTGGCTGCGGTCCAAGGGTTGGAAAACGCCGGCCTCAATCTGCTTGGCCAGGAATACGTTGGATGGCACTACCACGTCATAGCCGGAGTTGCCGGTGAGCAGCTTGGCTTCCAGGGCTTCGTTGGTGTCGAAAATGTCGTACACCAGTTTGATCGATGGGTTCTGCACCTTGAACGCTTCAAGGGCCTTGGGCGTGATGTAGTCGAACCAGTTGTAGACCTTCAGGGTTTTTTCTTCGGCCTGCACCGCGCCGCTCAGCACCGCCGCACACAGGGCCAGGGATGTGAACATCTTCATTGGGCTGCACCTTGTTCGAAACCTTCGAGGACATTGACGGCGTTGACGCCGATTTCTGCTACCGCGTAGCCGCCTTCCATCACAAACAGCGTGGGCTTGCCGAGCCGGGCGATGCGCCGGCCCATGGCCAAGTAATCCGGACTGTCGAGCTTGAATTGGGAGATGGGGTCGTCCTTGAAGGTGTCGACACCCAGAGACACCACGATGACCTCGGCACCGTAGCGCTCTATCTCGCCGCAGGCCGCGTCCAGTGCCGCGCTCCAGGGCTCCCAGCCGGAACCGGCGGGCAGGGGATAATTGAAGTTGAACCCTTCGCCAGTGCCTTCGCCCAATTCATCGGCATAGCCCAGGAAAAACGGAAATTCCGCCTCCGGATGCCCATGAATTGAGGTAAAGAGCACATCGCTGCGTTCGTAGAAGATCGACTGCGTACCGTTGCCGTGGTGGTAATCCACGTCGAGGATCGCGACCTTCTCGTGACCCTGGTCGAGAAACGCCTGAGCGACAATGGCGGCGTTGTTGAGGTAGCAATAACCACCCATCAAGTCGCTGGCGGCGTGATGCCCCGGTGGTCGGCAGAGGGCGAACGCAGCAGGGGCGCCGCGTTGTACCGCCTGCTGAGCCGTGAGCGCGACCTGGGCCGCACTGTATGCCGCTTGCCAGGTTCCGGCGGTGATCGGCGCGCCGCCGTCGAAGCTGTAGTAACCCAGTTGTCCATGCAGGCTGGTGGGCAATAACCGGCGCAACGTGCGTGCGGGCCAGGTGTAGGGCAACAGGTCGCCGTCCTGGCCATATTCGGCCCAGCGTGCCCAGGCGCTTTTGAAAAAATCCAGATAGTCGCGGCTGTGGATACGTTGCAGCGGTGCCATCCCGAAGTCTTGCGGTCCCTGCACCGGGCCCAGCTCACGCTCCTTGACCCGCTGCAGCACGTGATCGGCACGGGATGGCATTTCGAAACAAGGCATCAGTTGCCCATCCATCAATTCGCAGCGGCCGTGGTGCAGATGGTGATCGTCGGAGTAGATCGTCAGCATAGTGTTGTTCTCCCGGCATAGAGTCGTGTCCACAGTGTTGCTGCGCGGACGATGCATGAGAATGCCAGGAACGGCCAAAAGGGGATAAATAGGGCCAATAAACCTGACCGCTATTCGCCCCTTAACGGGGGCGTCAGGCCCGGAACTGGCTGGGGGCCACACCACTCCAGCGCACGAACGCGTGTCGGAAACTTGCCGTTTCGCTGAACCCCAGTAACTCGGCGATGCGGTGGATGGGCAACTGATCCTGCGCCAACCATTGTTTAGCCTGTTCGAAACGCAATTCGTCCAACAGCTCCTGATAACTGCACCCCAAATCGTGCAAGTGCCGACGCAGGGTGCGTGGCGAGCAATTCATCTGCACGGCCAGGCCATCGACTCCGGGTGCGGCATGTAACTGCGTGGCAAGTAGCTGGCGCACGCGGTTGAGCCAGGTCTGACGTCCGGTGAATTCGGTGTTCTGTTTGCGACAACGCTCGGTCACGGCGCAGTGGGTGATGGCATCGGCCAGGGGCAGTGGTTGTTGCAGCCAGCGCTTGTCGAACGCAAATCCATTGCTCGTTGCTGCAAATTGCAGCGGGCAGTCGAAGTGTTCGGCGTATCGGGCCTGGTAATCCGGCGCCGGGTAGGCAAATCGCGCACCCAGCAAGGGCAAGCGGTGGCCGAGCAGGTCATCGCAGATCACCTTCAGCGATACCAGGCAAAATTCGATATTGAATCGGGCCAGCGCCGGTGCTTCCCGATAATCGCTGGCGGTGAACCAGATGCGCTGCCCGTCCTCTTCAATGTTCAAATCGAACAGTGTTCCCAACAACGCCGGGTAGCGCAGGGCCAGGCGCAAAGCGTCACCGAAAGTGGCACTGGTGAGCAGGGCGTAGCCGAGCAGACCATAGGACGACACATGCATGCGCTGGCCCACCTCCAGGCCAATCTCCCTGCGCAGGGCCACCGCATTGGCGCACACCTGCATTTCCTGGTGGGTGGTGATGCAGGTGTCGGCCTGGCGCAGGTCGGCCAGGCTGATGCCGCTGCCCGCCAACAAGGCTTCGGGCGGTTGGCCTTCGAAGGTGGCCAGTAACAGGGAAACCGCATTGAGCGTGGTCAGATGTGAATGCAGCATGGTCAACGTACGCCAAGAGAGAGTCACTCTGGAAAGAGCAAGTTATGTGCCGTCGCCGAAAAACAGTCGGCGGGCCGCGCCGAGACTTATTTCACTGCGGTAGAAAGCAGTTTTCTGTTCGTCGCTCAACCCTTTCGGGGTGTCGGCGGCCGCACCCAGGCCGTGTTCCTCTACGGTCTTAAGGCGCCCCGACAGGTAGGTCTTGGCTGGCGTCCAGGAGGTACTGTAGTGAAAGTGCGCGTACCAGAGGGGTTTATGAGTGTTGCTATCAATCAGGGTGTATTCATCGAGGTAGTCGCGTGCCGGGCTTTTAAGACGGCGACGGATGATCGTCTGCTTGATGGTGATTGCGTTCTGGTGTTTCAGCCACTCCACGGCGGCGACTGTCGGGGGGTGCTGTTTGAGCAGGTGTATCACCTGCTCATTGCTCTTGCGGTATAGATTGGCGATGGCTTCAGTCAGCGCTTTGGTGACCCAACTGGCTGGCAGATTGGCGTCCTCGGTGACATTGCTTTGCGTCAACGCGGACTCGATCGCGCTGACGGCCTGTTCCAGGTGCTTGGCCTGTTGGTGATACAGGTACTCGATACCGATGGGGTTGCGTTCGGGCTGGGCCGCCATTGTCTCGGCGCGTGCCAGGAAGGCCGGCAGTTCATCCAGTAGGGCCTGGCCTCGACGGACACTGGTTTGCACATCGACCGCCGCGCGGCTGACCGGTGGAGTTTTGATGCGCTCGACCCAAAGCCCTGGCGTTTTTTCGTGGTAGGTGGCAACCACTTTGCGTGTTATCGGCGAAAAGATATCCACCAGGCCTGTGTCCAGGCCAATCGAGGTCAAGCGCGGCTCGCCGATCAACTGGCCGCTGTAACGGGTGCGGATAAACCGTTTCTGTGGACGCGGCGGCGTCGGTGGCGGGGCGGGTCGGTTGCGCAAGGTCTCCCGTTCGGCACTCGCCAGCGCCAGGTTAATGACCGCGCGTCGCTTGAACTCGGACAGTTGATCGCGCAGGCGTTGCAACGGTTCATCCAGGACATGGGCAGAGTGCTGGTCCTTGAGGTCGACCAGGCGCTCGTCCACCAGGCGAAATTGCTCGATCAGGTTGCTCAAGGTATCGAAGCGTTCATCCAGGCGGTTTTCACTCTGCTCGTCCAAGGTGTCACGCAGGCATTGGATCGCCACGCCTGCGGTATCGACGATGCTGTCCAGCATGGACCAGGCTTGCGGTTCGGTGCGCTCGGTCTGTTCGTTCAGGCATAGGTTGCGGCTCAACGCGACTTGCAGCGCCTTTAGCGCATCGATGTCGTACGCGGGCAGGGTGCTTTTGATGGTATTGATCAACCGCAGGCCATCGCGTTGCAGCTTGCGCAGTTCGACAAAACGGCCCTGCATGTATTCAAGGTGTTGGATCATCTGCCGATTCAGCGCGCTCATGCGTCGGGAGTCCTCAATATGGCGTTCTTGCGGTTCCTCGGCCTGACGATCGATCTGGTCCAGCACCGTGCGCAGCGTAGGGGTGAAATCGGTCAGCGCATCGCGAATATCCGCGCGGGTGAGTTCGGTCTGTGCCTTGAGGTAGTTGAGCGCTTTTTGCGAATAGTCGGCAATCGGCGCGTGCACGTTGAGCTCCTTGAGTTGCTGCAGGGCGGTTTCATAATCGTTGCGCTGGGTTTCCAGGATTTGCAGGTAGGTCTGTCGTGACGCTTGGGCAGAAGTAGAAGGGGCCGCTACCATAGCTTGGTGAGCCTGTTGCAACTCGCTTAGGGCTTTCTTTTTATCGTTTTCAAAGTCGCTCAGTTGCTTGCGTAGCTGCTCGGCACGCTTTTCGGCCAGGGTCTTGGATTTGCGCAGCATGCTTTTGGGGCCGCCGCCGCGCAGGCGCAAGCGCGTGTCTACAAACCAGTTGCCCTGGCGATTGCTGATCAAGGGGGGGCCGGTGCGCTCAGGTTGGGTGGAATCGACGATCAACACGGTATCGTTCTCATCCACCTTCACCTCGAACCAGCGCGAGCCAACCGGGGCATAGTATTTCCCAGCGTCGAGATATAAATGCAGGTGTGCTCCTGGCGCTTTGATGGGCTCGCCCAAGGTCGCCGGTTTGGCGACCTTGAAGCGCTCCAGTACCGCGCTCAGCCGTGCGGGTGTGCGGCTCATGGCGCCAAGGGTATGCAATGGCTGTAGGTGCGTTGTCGGCAGTTCGTCGGTACTGAGGGTGGCCAATCGGGTGGTCTGTTGGACCTTGGGCTTGGAGGGTCTGCGCGGCCCAGGAGCGCGTTTTATCGGTGGTTCGGGCCGCGCTTTTGGACCGTCTCGAGAAAGGCCGTGCAGTGCGGCGGCCATGCCGAGGTTGAGCAATAGCTCGCTCAAGGCTTCCCAGAGGGACTGCTGCTCGGGGTGCTCGCTGGCGTCGACCACCTGTTGCAGTTGATCCATGATTTGCCACAACCAGGCTGCTGCACCTGCGGTTCGCCCCAGAAACGGCAGTGCGGCATTGAATATCAGCCAGCCGGCACGTTTGAAGGTTTCCCAGCGGGCCTCGGCATTCGACACCGATTGACGGTTCGCCAACTCAGCCATCGCCTGGGCATTGGCCATGTACAGGAGTGCGAAGATATCACCTTCCAGGGCATGTACCCCCACGCTCATCGGCCCACTCAGGGTCCAGAGCTTGAGCGGGTCGACCAGAAACTCCGCCGCCGCCCACGGCGAGGGCAGCGCGCCGGGGAACACGTAGCGGGTGTAGTCCTCACGTGCGTCGTCGGGCAACCAGGCCAGTACGGATTCGCGCAGCCGTGACGACTGCTGCACGGCGTACAACAGGTTGGTCGGCGAAGGGTATTGGATCAGCGGCGGATCCAGCAGCGGGCGATACAACAGGCACGGCCCGGCGGATACGTCCTGGGGGCCGATCACGTACATGTTCTGCACCTCATCTTCTGAGTTATCGGAGCGCCGTTGTGGCACGAATGCCAAGGGCCGCAGGTTGATCCGCAGGCCATCCACCTGGCGGTCCACGGCCTGCTCCTGCATCAGTGCGGCCACGTAGCGGTAGCCTCGCTCGTCGATACCGTACTGCCCACGGATTTTGCATTGCAGCGCGAGCAGCGGTAGTTGGATACGCAGGTGGTGAGTGAAGAGTTGCTGGCGACGGGCCGATTCCTGGGGGTCGTTCAGCAGGGTGCTGTTGATCAGGGCCGGGTAACGTCGGCCAGTGTCGATGCGGCTGATCAGGCCTTCCAGATAGCTGACGGTGAGCCAGTCCGGCAGACCATTACCGCCTTGAAAGCGCAGCGTCTTATCGCCCAGTGGCACAGCGATCAGGTTTTGCAGGGCCAGTTCGGCAAGATTGAAGGTGGTTATGTCCGTTTGGCCCGGTACGGTGAAAGTGCCCCAGATCACCGGACTCTGCACCACCAACTCAATTTTATCGAGCATCAGTGTGGTGGCGTCGGCATGTTCCTTGAGCATTTCGCTGCGTAATTGGTCGAGGGCATAGGTCTGGATGGGCGCTATGGCATCCAGGTAAGTCTTGCCCTCGTTGACGCGATGCAGTGCCGCCAGATCCTTGAGGTGCCGGGAGAACGCGTTGATGTCGGAGCTGGTTGCCTGGCTCAGCCAATCCGGCAAGGCCTGTTGGAACCATTGCAGGTCATCGTCCGACGCGGCAGGTTCGCTGCCGGGTGGCGCGGCCAGTGGTGCACGACTGACGGCATCGCCCTGAATGTCGGAAAAGTCCAGCGCGCCGATGGCTTCGATCTGTATGGCGATCAATGCGCAGGCCAAGTGATCGAAGTAATTGCCCTGGGGCTCCACCAACCGCCACTGCAGGTTAGTGTGAGCGACTGAGGTATCGACCAGCATAGTCAATGCCTGGCCCAATTGCTCCAGGGTGCTGAATTTGTCGAAGCCTTGCAGAAGCGAGTGAGTCAGGATCACCTCACGGCCGTCCTGTTTGCCAATCAACACGGTGACCAGGTGCTCGTTCAGATGCCTGACCTTGCCCCGGCTGTCGACCTCGTCGATGTCCAGCAAATAGGCTCGAGTGGCATAGCTGTCCTGGTGCCGATCCTCCGAGTCGGGCGCGCGGTACAACTGGCGTGCCATCAGGCAGTCCGTTGTCGTCCAGCCCTGCACTTGATCCACGTTCCAGAGGTCGCGCAAGGTGCTCGATAATTGGTGCCAATAGGGGCCGCTGCCATTGGACTGGTTCCAGTAGCCCACCTGCCGATCTTGGTAGGCACGAATCATCACCGGCGCCAGCACGTTGATCAGTTCTGCGATTTCGTCGATGCGCACGGGCAGGTGCACGACGGGCTCGACGATGGGCAGGCGGGTAAGAAAGTGCTCGCCTTCAAGATAGATCGCAGGCACTGCCAGCACCGCCTGCCTGACCAATACATCACTCAGTGCCTGGTAATGCGGGGCGGCGGCGACGATCTGATCGTCGACGAACTCCCAGGAGGGTGTACCGACCACGGTGCTTTC